>CAMPIG010000045.1 GCA_946886255.1 uncultured Cellvibrio sp.
CACCCGCATGGATGCGGGTGTTGAGCCTACAGGGATGTATTCACGGCGTGTCTCACAAGCAACAACCGACCACTCACTACATCCCAACCCAATCCCCAAAACTAATTAGCAGCAACAACCACCTGCTTTTGAATACCCATCCCCTCAATCCCCAATTCCATCACATCACCAACATTCAAATAAATCGGCGGCTTTTGCCCCAGTCCCACGCCCGGTGGTGTGCCGGTGGAGATGACATCGCCCGGCTGCAAACTCATAAACTGACTCAGGTAGTGAACCAAAAAAGCCGGGCCAAATACCATTTGATTGGTCGATCCATTTTGAAAGGTTTTACCGTTTACCTTTAACCACAGATTCAAATTTAATGGATCAGGGACTTCATCTTTGGTTACCAGATAAGGACCAAGCGGGCCAAAGCTATCACACCCTTTACCCTTATCCCATTGCCCACCGCGTTCCAATTGAAATTCGCGTTCGGACACGTCGTTGATGACACAATAACCGGCGATGTAATCCATCGCTTCACGTTCCTCAACATAACTGGCGTGTTTGCCGATCACGATACCCAGTTCGACCTCCCAATCCAGTTTAGTCGAATTGCGCGGTTGGATAACGGGATCATGAGGGCCGGTGATGGCGCTGGTGGCTTTCATAAAGACGACGGGCTCTGCCGGAACCGCCAGGCCGGATTCGGCGGCGTGGTCGGCGTAATTTAAACCGATGCAGATAAATTTACCGACGTGGTTTACGCAGGGACCAAGACGCTGGCTGCTATCAACAACCGGCAGACTTTCCACATCCAGCGCCGCGAGCTTTGCCACGCTGTGAGCAGAAATCGTTTTGCCAGTTACATCGTCGATAATCCCGGAAAGGTCTCGCATTTGACCTTGAGCATCCAGAAGTCCCGGCCGTTCCTGCCCCGGTGTCCCGTAGCGCAATAATTTCATAACTTATCTCACTGTCTAATAAACGGATTCACTTACATCCGACAAAAATTAATTACTCCATCCACCATCAATCACATTGATAGTTCCCGTGGTAAATGCCGATGCATCGCTGGCTAAATACAATGCCAATTCTGCCATCTCCCGTGCACTCCCCAAGCGGCCCATGGGTTGCCGTGCCACAAAGTTCTGGTACGCTGTTTCATAGTCACCGGTGGCGCGCATGCGTTCTTCCAATGAGGGTGTTTGCACGGTGCCGGGACAAATGGCGTTGCAGCGTATACCCTGGGTGACAAAATCGGCGGCAACCGCTTTGGTCAGACCGATAACAGCGGCCTTGGTCATGCCATAAGCAAATCGATTAGGTGCGCCCTTGATGGAGCTGGCCACCGACGACATGTTGATGATGGAGCCGTTACCCGTGGTCAACATACCGGGTAGAAAGGCGCGGATCATGCGGTACATGGAGGTGACATTCAAGTCGAGGGAAAATTGCCAGTCTTGTTCGTCGCAATCGAGGATTGTGCCGCTGTGCACATAGCCCGCGCAATTAAACAGGATATGCACCGGGCCGACTTCTTCACTGAGCGTTTTGATCCTGCCGGGATCAAGCACATTCAATTGTCGTACTTCACAATTTTCCAGCGTCTGTAATAAATCGATATTAATGTCCGTTGCGATCACCCGTGCGCCTTCACTGGCAAATAATTCTGCGGCGGCGCGGCCGATACCTTGTGCGGCGGCGGTGATTAAGGCAGTTTTTCCTGCGAGGCGTTTCATTATTTTTTTCCGTTTTTAGTAAGTACTGATTACGCGATTTGACGAACCGGCAAGCATGCCGGGCCAATCGGTTCAAAGGCTTTATAGGTCAGGATAAACTCCTGGTGACCTAATTCTTCCGACACACTCCGCACTCCGGAAGCAACGGCGATAACCTTACCAAGAATTTCTTCACCCACTTCACCGAGGCTCGCTTCGCCTTCGAGGATGCGCCCGGCATTGACATCCATATCGCCCGCCAAACGGCGATAGGTTTCCGGATTGGCGCAGACTTTGATCACTGGCGAAATGGCCGAGCCCACCACGGAGCCGCGTCCGGTGGTAAATAAAATCACGTGGGAACCGCAGGCAATCAGTTCAACAATTTCAGCGTTGTCAGAGATATTGGGGAAGCCGAAACGCGGTTCGCCATCCGGCACCACGTCGAGTAAATATAAACCGCCGGTGGGAGGGATATCGCCCGGTTTAATTAAACCGCTGATCGGCGAGGAGCCGGATTTTGAATAGGCGCCCATGGATTTTTCTTCGAGCGTCGTCAGGCCGCCATCGGCATTGCCCGGCGCAAAACTGCCAAAGCCCATCACGCGGTAATAATGTTCCGCTTTTTCCACACAGGCCTCGATAGCCGCACCCAATTCCGGTGTAGTCGCACGATCCGACATCACCGCCTCACAACCGATCAGTTCACCGGTTTCTTCAAAGATACAGGTGGCATCCGCCGCGACTAACGCATCAAAACAGCGGCCTACCGCCGGGTTGGCGGTAATACCGCTGGTACCATCAGAACCGCCACAAATCGTTCCGACAATTAATTCGTTCAGCGCCATGGGAACGCGCTTTACCTGGGCGACCTGTTCACGCAATTGCGCCACAGCAGCGACACCGGCGTCGATGGTGGCGCGCGTGCCACCCGCTTCCTGAATCACCAACAACTCCGCCGGACGGCCGCTGGCGCGAATCAGCGTTAATAATTTTTCGCGATTCATACTTTCACAACCGAGCGAGACCAACAATGCGCCACCGACGTTGGGATGCGTGCATACCGCATTCATGATGCGAAACGCATATTCGTTGGGAAAACAACCGGGGAAGCCAATCAAATGCACATCCATATCATTGGCGAGCGTGACGATGCGGCGGCTGACGTGATGCGCACACTCAACCAGATAAGCCACCACAATGACATTGCGAATTCCTTTGCGGCCGTCCTGCCGCAAATAACCTTGAAACGATACAGCGGTGTTCATCAGCTTTCACTCCGATCTTTATTTTGGCGAGTGCGGGTGTGACTGGGAATGTAATCACTCTGCATGTTGTGCATATGCACATGGGCACCGGGCGCAGCGGGTGCGGTCATTGAGCCGACCGGCGCACCGTACTTAAAAATTTTGTCACCGGGATTCAATGTGCGGCGCGCCAGTTTATGGCCCACGCCGATATCATCGGCAGCGGTAACCGGTTCGCCATCAATAACGAGCGGATCGCCGGGTCGAATATGCGTCACACACACCAGCACGTTGTCGTCCGGGTGCAACAGGATCGCTTGTGCGACCCCAGCTGCCACAGGGGTATTCAGGTTACTCATAGGGATACTTCAACCTTGGTTGATGAAAAAAGATTCGGCGGCACCGGTGCCTGGTGATGCAACAAACCCAGCTCCCGCAACGCCAGCCAAAAGTCGTCGGGAATGGTTTGATTCATCCAGTTCACTGCCTGGTTTACCTGTTGCGGGCTGGCCAGACCGGCGATCACTGAACAGATCTGCGGATGGGCAAGCGGAAATTGCAGCGCAGCAGCGGCCAGGGGAACATCAAACTCCTGGCACACCAACTCCAGTTCACCCACGCGCTTGACGATGGCGGCAGGCGCCGGTTCATAGTTGTAATAAAGGGGCGCGTCGCCACGGGTGCCGGAGGCCAAAATACCGGAATTAAACGGCCCGCCGAGAATCACAGAGACGCCGCGCCGAGCGCACAGCGGCAGAAATGTCTCGCAGGCGCCCTGCTCCAGCAAGGTGTAACGTCCGGCCAACAAAAAACCATCGAAATCAGCGTGGCTCATCGCCTGTTCACACACCTGCCATTCATTAGCACCCAAGCCAATAGCACGCACCACGCCACTCTCGCGCAGCTCGCGCATGGCTCGGTAGCCGCCCTCCATAAACTCACGAAAATGTGACGGATGTTGGTCACCGTGGGTAACTTCGCCCAAGTCGTGGGCCAACAGGAGATCGATCAGCCCCACATTGAGGCGTTTGAGGCTCGCTTCAAAGGAACGCATGACCCCGTCGTAGCTGTAGTCGAAGAATGGCTCCAGCGCGGGTGTTTGGGCAAAACCATGGCGCAGATCGGCGGTGGAATCTGTGGGTACCAGCAAGCGACCAACCTTGGTGGATATGTGGATATCCTCTGCGCGGTGCTTATGCAAGGCCGCGCCTAATCGGGTTTCGCTCAACCCAAAACCGTAGTGAGGGGCGGTGTCGATATAACGGATACCCAGTGCCACTGCCTCATCTACCGTTGCCACAGCCTGCTCATCCGCAACAGCGTGATAAAGGTTACCGATAGGTGCAGCACCAAATCCAAGAACGGACAGGTTTAGCGCAGAGTGCCCCAATGGGCGCATTTGGGTGGAGAGCATGGGCCACTTCCTTTTTTATAATTAAAAATCGAATTGCCAATAAAAAGCATTTTACCCAAGACAGCAAAAAAAAGACATATAGTTACTTAGACTTTTTGGGTAAAGATTGGGCAATTCTGGAAACGAAAGCAAGCGGAAAATAGAAAAGAAAGCGGATGGGGAACGGCTGACAATAGCATCGACGCGATTGTCAGCCGGGATAACTTAGTGACCCTCGTCGTTAAGGGCTTCGGCAATCTTGGTTACTGCAATCCGCAAGGCATCCAATACCTGCTCTGCGGTTACTTTTTGCGGTTTTATTGCAATAAACGGTACGATCAAACTCGCCACCGCACCTTGCATGCCCATGATCGGCATACAGGTATCGGTCACGCCGGCCACGAACTCACTGGGAGACTGGATGTAACCGCGCTCCGCCGCCGCCGCTGATTTAGTCAGAAAAGCATCAATATGCTCCGGATTATCCACGGCAGATTCTTTCAGTTGCGGCAACCAATTGGCTTGCACTTCCGGCGTCGCCAGGCCATACAGCAACAAGCCCGAGTTGGTATCGATAAGCCGACGGCGATAGCCGACGCGCACCGAAAATCCCAGATCTGTGGCACTCTCGATCCGCGCCACCACCACAATCTGGTCGCCGGATGCCACTACCAGATGGCAGGATTGTCCGACCTCACGCGACAGCTCTTTCATAGCCGGAAGTGCCGCCTCTAACAGCGAGCGAGCCGAGCCCTGCGCGATACCCAGGGTGAATAACTTGTTGGTGAGCATGTAGCCTTCGCGCCCTTCGGGTGAAGCCCCAATGTAGCCGCGATACTCCAGTGCCAATACCATACGGAACAATTCACTGACCGAGCGACCCAGGGTGGCAGCCATTTGCGAGGTGGTCATGGGTGAGCCATTGCGGGCGAGCAACTCCAGAATATCAAGTCCTTTTTCTAAAGCGGGTGCCCGGTATTTACGTTCATCTTCCGTGGCCGATTCGGCCAGTTGCTTTTTATGGTTTTTCATAGTCTGCGCTTTCAAGTTGGTGAATTGATTTATTTTTTATAATGTCTAACCCTAATAGTGTGCGTGACCAAAAGCTAACAGAAGCCTCTGTCAGCAACAAGGTTTGTTGCACACCTACCCTGAAAATTTCTTTAAAGGCGATAAAACACGCGCGCGCTTTCACTGAAAATCTGCTGGATGACCGACGCGTTGTGATCAGGAATCAACTGCTGTGCCAGGTCAAACCAGACCCGGTAATCCGCATAGGCGTGGTTTGGCGATGCGCGTACCACCGGCCAATCACTGCCCCACATCACACGTTGTGCACCAAAAGAGTGAAATATATGGTCGACGTAGGGTTGCAAAGCTTCCGCACCTTGCACGGCGCTGGCTTCAGTGAGCAGCCCCGATAATTTGCAATATACCCAAGGCAATTCCGCGATGCGGGCAATCCCATCACACCAGGCCGCGAAAGATTGTTTATCGTCCTGCGCTATAGGCGGTTTGGCGGCGTGATCAATCACCAGCGGCAAGTCAGGCCAGGCTTGCGCAAATTGATAAATATGCGGCAAATGACGCGGGAATATCAGCGCATCAAAACTCAGCCCTTGCTCCTGCATGGTCCCCAATGCCGGCGCCAAACAGGGTTGCAAAATCCAGCGATCATCAGCCAATCCTTGCAACATCGGGCGCAAGCCACGCAATTTTTTATGTTGTGCCAATTGTGTAATGCGTTGCGTTGCGTTGCCGGCTGCCAGGTCGACCCATCCGACAACAGCAAGCACAAAATCGTTTTGCTGCGCGAGCATTAACAAATAATCCGTATCGCGATCACTGGGTTGCGACTGCACTAACACCGAACCTTTTACACCGCATGTCGCTGCCAAGGGCAACACATCATCCAGTGTGAAATCGCGGTACAGCGGTTTGTCGTCTGGCGTGGGCCAGGTGCAATCGTGTTGGCCTATTTGCCAGACATGTTGATGGGCATCGACCATGTCGTGCACCTCACATCACCGCCGTATCGCGCCGATAGCACGCACGCGCAAAGGCTGCAATCACAACGAAACACACCAGGGGCACTACCACTGCGACATGAATCTCGCTCAGGTCAGAAATAACACCCATCAATGCCGTGAGCACCGCACCGCCAATAATCGCCATGATCAATAAGGATGAGCCCGGTTTGGCTAATGCACCCAGTCCCTTGATGCTCAGGGCAAATATGGTTGGAAACATCAGCGACATAAAAAAAGTCGTTCCGGCAAATGCAACCATGCCCACTACATTAGGCAAGAGAATCGCCACCAGACACAAGGCCACATTGATCAGTGCGAAGCCAGCCATCAAGCGCGATGCCTTGATCTTGCCCATCAATGCCGTGGCAATAAAACGGCCCGCCATAAATGCAATAAGCGATAGAAAAACGTACGTTGCCAAAGTCTTTTCGCCAGTGCCCGGCAGGGCTTCCTTACCGTAACGAATCATAAAACTGAAGATACATACCTGTGCGCCCACATAAAAAAACTGCGCAATTACGCCGAACATAAACAACTTGTGCTGCAGTAGTTGCTTGAAATCCCGCCAGTTCCCCGCACCTTCTTCCACTGCAGGTTGTTCGGCAACCGCAGGAAAGCGCGTGATAGAAACAAATAGTGCCCAACACACCACAAAGATACCTACAGCAATATAAGGCCCCTGCACAGCCTGGATTTCCATCTCGTACAACTGCGTCAATTCAGCGGGCGCTAACGCGGCCAATTGCTCCGGTGAATGTTCAATACCGGAAAGGATAAATTCGCGCCCGATCAGGATGCCTGTCAATGCACCCAGCGGATTAAAGGACTGCGCAAAGTTAAGCCGGCGCTCTGCCGTCTCCGGATCGCCCATGGCAACGATTAAAGGATTGGCGGAGGTTTCCAGGAACGCAAGGCCACTGGCAATGACAAACAAGGCGAGCAAAAAAACCTGGTACTCATGCATCTGCGCGGCGGGATAAAACAAAAAAGCACCGGCACCATACAGCAACAAACCCAGAATCACCCCGGATTTATAGCCGTAATATTTCATGAATAATGCAGCGGGAATAGCGAAGACAAAATAGCCGAAATAAAACGCCATCTGCACAAAGCTGGAGGCGAAGTCCGACAGCGTAAACGCCTTTTTGAATTGCGTAATGAGAATATCGTTCAGGTGATTTGCCATGCCCCACAAAAAAAACAGGCTGATGATCAACAACAGGGGCAGAACAAGCGGCAGCTTTTCTTTATTATCCATTGGTCCTCCAACCGCACTTTTATATTTATTGTTACGGTGCCTGTTTGTCCGAACCGCTCATCAACAGGCTCTCTCACGTATAAAACTATATAACACAAGCCCAATTCATAAGTGAAATATTATTTATACGTGAAAGATGATAACATAAAGTCTATAAAACCATAACACTGTGTATGCACTGAGGCTAGTATGATTCTCGCCAACACCGAAGATTTCCGCCGCCTGGCACGTAAACGCCTGCCCCACTTCCTCTTTGAATATATTGATGGCGGCGCCTTCAGCGAAACCACCCTGCGCAACAACCAGCACGACTTGCAACAAATTTCATTGCGTCAGCGCGTATTGCGCGACGTGTCAGAGGTGTCTACGCAAACCTCCTTATTCGGTCAGTCCCTGGCCATGCCACTGGTCCTGGCGCCGGTGGGCATTGCCGGCTTGAATGCCCGACGCGGCGAGGTGCAGGCAGCACGGGCAGCGCAGACGGCGGGAGTACCTTTTTGTTTATCTACTGTGTCGGCCTGTTCTCTGGATGAGGTGTGCAAAGCAGTCAACAGCCCCATCTGGTTTCAGCTTTATATGATCCGCGACCGGGGTTTTCTGCGTGAGATGCTCGCCCGCGCTTATGCGGCGGGCACGCAGACGTTATTGTTCACCGTAGATATGCCAGTGCCCGCCACGCGCTATCGCGACATTCGCTCGGGCCTTTCGGGCGGCAGTTTGCTGCGGCGCAAACTGACGCGCATGACACAGGTTATGACCAGACCGGGTTGGGCCTGGGATGTCGGTTTATGGGGGCGGCCACACAATCTTGGCAATATCGTTCCTGTACTGGGTGAACGTGCCGGTATTGATGATTTCTGGGCCTGGCTGGGCAAGAACTTTGACCCCAGCGTGCGCTGGGAAGATATTGATCGCATCCGCGCCGAATGGCCTGGCAATTTTGTTATCAAAGGTATTCTTGATCCGGAGGATGCGCGCACAGCAGCCTCGATCGGCGCCGATGGCATCGTGGTATCCAATCACGGCGGACGCCAGTTGGACGGCGCAATTTCTGCTATTCGCGCACTACCGCGTATCGCCGATGTCGTGGGTGACGATCTTCCGTTGTTGATGGACAGTGGTATCCGCAGCGGCCTGGATATGGTGCGTGCCCTTGCACTTGGCGCGCGCGCGGTGATGATCGGCCGCCCCTGGGTATATGCACTTGCCGCACGGCAACAAGCGGGCGTCAGTGAATTGTTGAGTATGTTCGCTCACGAAATGCGCGTTGCTATGGCATTGTCGGGCTGTACCGAGGTCGCGGATATCTCACGCGATATGGTTGAAGTAAACCTTTAGGTGTAGGTCGGATTAGCGTCAGCGTAATCCGACGCTGGGTAAATCTGTCGGATTACGCTGACGCTAATCCGACCTACGATAAAAATAAAAAAACCTCCGTGTCAGTAACGACACGGAGGTTTTTTATTGCGTCAACGCAAATTACTGCGCGCGTTTTACGGTAATGGCTTTACCGGTGTACTCCAGCGTCTCCGCCGGCTTAGCATCGAAGTTGGCGGCATCTTTGGTAGGGCCGGAAATCCAGCGCACGCTGATGCTGCGTTTCTCGGCCATCTCTTCAAAACTGCCGATACGATCACCGATGGTCAACTCACCCTTGGCTTCATCGTAACTGACCGGGATGCGTGACCATTGACCTTTCTCGTAATCATATGAACGACCATCGTCTTCATAGATTTCAAATGCGCCATTTGCACCGGTGTACACGTTCAAGGTAAGCGGTGCATTCAGGCCTTCATCCGTGTATTGGATAGCCGGACCAGTAGGCACAATGGAACCCGCTTTTACGAATAACGGCATACGCGAATACGGTGCGGCCGCATCAATTGTCTGGCCACCTTCGTGTTTCTCTCCGGTGTAAAAATCGTACCAGCTGGTGCCTGTTGGTAGATAAACTGCACGGCTGCGCGCTTTGAATTCCACCACCGGATTCACCAAAAATGCCGGACCAAACATGTACTGCGTGTTGATATCCCAGGCCTTTTTATCCTCCGGGAAATCCATCACCAAACCGCGCATGATGGTGCCATCTTTATGGAAGGTATCGCCCGCCAGGGTGTAGATGTAGGGCATCAAACGGTAGCGGAGTTTGGTGTACCACACCATGCTCTCATAGGTTTCGGAGCCTTGGTCCGCGATATTAAAAATTTCGCGGTAAGGATTTTGTCCGTGAGAGCGATAAAGTGGAACAAAAGCACCGAACTGATACCAGCGCGCATTCAACTCCTGCCATTCTTCGACCTGTTCTTTATCAAGATCTGTCCAGGGGCCAACAAAACCTTTCTTTGAACCACGGAAACGGTTCTCCGGTGTAAAGCCACCGATATCAAACGTCCAGTTGGTGACACCTGCCAAGTTCACACCGATACCCGCCGCAATTTGATCCTTCATGTCACTCCAGCGCGACACGATATCACCGCTCCAGATGGCAGCGCCGGTACGTTGGATACCACCGAAGCCGGAGCGCGTCAGGATAAAAGAGCGCTTATCACCATCGGTATTTCGTTCACCGTGATAAACACCTTCCGCATGGGGAACCGCGTAAGCGTTAAACACTTCCGCGCCGTTGCCTAACGCGTTGGGGGTCATCAATTCTTTGCGTTTGGTGAAGCTCAGATTGGAATGAATATCGGGTTCAACCGCATCCAGCCACCAGGCATCAAAGCCGTGCACATTGATCTTGTCTTTGATCTGCCGCCAGAAAATTGCTGTGGCTTCCGGCGTGAAGGGATCGTAAAACGCATTCAGATAACCCTTACCGATCCAATCCAGATTTTCTTCTTCGATGTTGCGGTTAAGCATAAAACCTTTTGCGTTTAACTCTTTATAGTTTTCCGTGGTGGGATAAAACTTGGGCCATACCGAGATCATGATCTGGGCATTCATATCGTGCACTTGATCCACGAATTTTTTCGGGTCGGGGAAGAATTGCTTATCAAAGTCGTGACTACCCCAGGCGTCTTCCGGCCAGTAGGACCAATCCAGTACGATGTTGTCGATAGGGATTTTGCGATCGCGATATTCTTTCAGGTTGGTGATGATTTCATCTGAGGATTTGTAACGCTCACGACTCTGCCAGAATCCGTAAGCCCATTTCGGCAGCATGACCGATTTACCGGTCAGGTGACGATAACCCGCGATAACCTCATCTTTGTTGTCACCGACTACAACATAGTAATCAATGGCCTTGCCCGTCTCCGAAGCCAGTGACAATTGATTTTGTTGCTCGTCTGATTGCGCATCCAGGTGACGCAAATGAAAGTAGCCGCCGTCGGGTTTCCAATCAACGCGAATGGATTTTTTCTCACCGGCATTCATCTCCATGTAATGATTGTGATACCAGGGGTTCCAGTTCATGCGCCAGCGCTCAAGAACCGTTTTCCCATCAAAAGCGAGCGTGGCATAACCGGAAGAATACATCTTGAATTGGTGTTTACCGGAGGTCGCGGCTTCTACGCTGCCTTCAAGCTCAACACGCAGCGTATTATTTTTGTAAGCATCGGCCACTTCAGCAGGGAAAGGGTTTTCCAGGTTGGACCCTTGGCTCAGGAATTGATGGTCAAAATCTGCTTCGACGCGCGTCAGTTTTAATTCATCACCGACAAAATAGCGCACCGTCAAACCACCCTCTTTGCCTTCAGCGTCGTAGAGTTTCAACGAGGCATTTAAGGGCTGGGCTTCTTGCGGATTACCGAAACGAGTGATGGAATTGTTATCCCACAACACGCCGTAGTTACGCGATGACACAACGTAAGGAATGGAGATCACCAGGTTGTAGGTGGTCAGCTCAACATTCTCTCCAGCGTAATTCACCTGGCCGTTCTGATGTTGACCCAAACCAAAAAAACCTTCGTCGGTGTTGCGGTTAAATTCCTGGCGAATCGCAAACGAGTCCGCATCCACCTCATCCGGATCGCCGATGACCGGTGAAAACGTGCCGCGATTTTCTTCTTGCAGCAACAGGTTACCCGCTGCATCACGGAAGGTAATCACACCATTGGTCAGTGATACTTCTGCCGACATCGCATCCGTTTTCAGAATCAGGTTATTGCCCTGTTGGTCCGTGGAAAACGGCAGGTTGGTGGTAGGCTGCGCGACTACCTGAATACTGGGTGGAACAACAGCAAAGCTTTCACCGGGCAACGCCGTGACACGAATAATGTTATCGGCCATGACTTGCAAACGCACTTTCTTGGCTGGCCCCTCAGGCAAGGTCAGGATGACACCATCCGCCACTCGCTCCACTTGCGCCAATGATTGTACTTGTTCGGACTTGGCAGAAACGGCAGGGTTTGTTTCATTGCCGTTTTTTGAACATGCTTGCAGCAAGGCGACTGACGCCAGCCCGATTACGCAGCCTTTGATAAAATGCCTGGTCGTTAGCATCATTTTTTCCTCAACTTTTATTTATTAATGATTACTGCGTTTCATATGTAGCCATACGCACTTTCAATACGTGCATACGCGAAGTGAAATTCAGCCCCCAATCAGTCTGATCGCCATTCCACACTCGCTCGAACACCCATTGTCCATCTTTATAGTGACCCTCTTCTACGCGGTCGATCATAAATTTCTTACCTTTCAGCTCTGCCGACGCACCAAAAGTCACGCGCGCGCGATAACCGGTAACAAGGTATTCGTTATCACTGAGTTGTGCAATCAAGACACCGCCAGAAGATGGCTGGTTGCCCACTGGCGGGTCTATCCAGAACATATGGCGACCATAGGTTACCTCTGCATCCCACAAGCCCAGATCCAGCAGTTGGGTATAATTTTCTGCATTTTTCCTGGCTTCCGCTTTTTTCTCTTCCGGTGTAGCTTCGGCGTTCCAGATTTTTTCATTCGATGCATTGGTATCAACAGGCTCTGCAACCCCCCAAACCTTGCTTTCAAAACTCATTTTCGCCCATTCGCGCGCCATAGGCGCCAGTAGACGATAGTTTTGCGCAAAATGTTCGATGGCTTCATCATTCATCATTTTGGTACCGAGGGGATAATTCACGTAATCAGTGTCATCCATTCCGAAAGGCGCAAAACCAATGCCCTGATAACCCAAGGTAGAAAAGAAATAACGGGCGAAGGCTTGGTCGTTGCCAATCTCCGCCACAAAAAGGGCGTTGTCCGGACGTGAATAAATATCCAGCACCTTATCTACCGCCTTGTAATCGCGAAAATAAATATCAGGGGAGAGCATATCAATATGTGGTGCTGCGGCTTTCCAAATATCAATCACGTTATCCGTAGGACCACCGCTGGAATACTGGCCGGGCAAGCCCGGATTGAAGGGATTGCGCAAAGCCACATTTACATTCATTGGCAAGGGCTTTACTGCCTTACCCGCCGCCGCTATTTCATCGACGTAGATGGCTATATGGTAAGCATGGAAAAATTCGTCGGCATCTTTGCCGAAAACTTCCAACCAGGTCCCGGATTTTACGCCAAGTCTTTTCACCAGGACATCAGGCACGGGTGAATTGAAAATCTTCTGCGCTGTCGGTGAAAAATCCCTGACGGAACCGTAAGTCCCCACTTCATTTTCCACTTGCATCAGAATGACGGTGTGTTTCTTATCGATTTTTTTCAGGTGCGACATTAACGCCACAAAGGCTTTTTTGTCCGCTTCCAATGTATTTCTGAAATGCGGCGACAGGGAATTCAATGTGTCACCGTCCTGTTTGACAACCCGAGGAAAACGTTTGTTATTCAACTTCACCCATGCCGGCGCATAATGCGGTGCGTTATTTTTCCAGGTCGCAAACCACAGCAGATTCAGACGCAATCCGCGTTTGTGGGATTCTTTAACAAGATAATCTACAAAGGAAAAATCAAATTTTCCTTCCTCGGGTTCAATCTGTTCCCAGGCCACAGGAATACTCAAGGTATTAGCGTGCATTTTTTCCAACGTGGGCCATACATCTTTCAGCGCTGCGGGATAATTAGCTGAGTTGTTGGTTTGCGCACCAAGGATCAAATAAGGCTCGCCATCCACCATCAATGCATGGCGACCGTTCTGGGTAACCAGGGAGGGAATTTCCGCCGCCTGAACCTGCATGCTGTTTAAGATGATAAAAAGTAAAGCGGATGAAAGACAACGTGAAAGCAGGCTATAGCCCGTATCAGCTATACGGCGGGTGAACATAGTACTCTCCGATTCAATAACAACAGCCGACAAATAAAAATGCGCCCACACACTTCGCAAAAAGTATGTGGACGCGCAAGAGCTCCAACTCGGCATAGTTTAGCGGTACCACTCAACCTCACAGATTCTGGTTAATCAAAACGCATTAACCAGAACCTGACTGAGCATTCAGACAATATCTGATACAACGCTCAGAGGCCCTTGCACCGCCGCCGTCGGCACAAGGTAACTGAAACACGCTAATTAAAAATTAGCGCGCAGTGTCAGTGCATAACGGGTGTCGTTGACGAAGAAAGATGCATAACGGTCACCAGCACCTTTTTGACGCATAATAGTCCGCGTTTCTTCGTTAGTGAGGTTGTTAACCTCAAGTCCAACAGAGAAGTTATCAGTGATGCTGTAGAAAATAGAACCGTCTAACTGACCGGTATCATCACTCCATACGGGCAAACGATAACGCACACTTTGGTTGGCACCAATACCCCCATCACCGCCCTCAAAACCATTCGGACCAATGGCCATCAGGTATTCATCACGCCAGCTCCAGGCCAAACGAATAGAAAGCGGGCCTTTTTCAAACATACCAACCAGGTTGTAGGCATTCTCCGAAAGCCCTTCATAAGGAAGAACATCCGTAAATACCGTCCCGTCAGTATCAACTGGGGCAACTGCCGAACCGGGACTGGACGGGTCCGCTGCTTGAGGAATATCAGTGGAGCTATCGATATAGGTATAGTTGAATTGCATACCTAGGCCATCGAAAGGTGAAGGCAGGAAGTCAAAGAACTGATTGTAACCAACTTCAAATCCTTTGATCTCTGCGGTGCCGACGTTTTCGGGGCGAGTAACATCATATTCCCAACCATTGTAGGTTTCAGAGTTGAGAGTATTACGAATAATTCCTTCAAGATCTTTGTAGAACAATGTGGTGTAAACCATACCACCCGCATCATTAAAGTACCACTCCGCCGACAAGTCCAATTGATCAGCTTCAATAGGTTCCAAATGAGGATTTTGAGCAGTGGAAGTTAAGAGTATTTGTTCTGGCGGGATATTATCTTCTGCTCCGGTGCCGTCAGGAAAATCGGCTTGTAGCTCTTGAAACGCGTTCATCAATCCGAATTCAGGACGCGCAATTGCTTGCGATGCAGCAAAGCGAATAAATAAATCCTCGCGCAACTTGAGTCGTAAATTTAAACTGGGTAGCACATTGGTGTAACTGTTTTCAGCAGCAAGCTCTTCTGTTGCAGCAAAGAAAGGTCTGTCCTCATCAGCATTGATAATCAGATCGGGATAAACCAAGCGCCCAGATGCGGTGCTTTCTGTTCTGACAACTCGAACACCTATATTACCGTCGATCGGAACGCTTAGATCATCGAACCCAAAACGCATCAACGCATAAACAGCGTAGGTGTTTTCCTCCTGGATGTTGTTCCATTGAGGATCGTTTGGGTTTCTGAATGCATAGTCATCACAGCACAAGTAATTTGGACTGGCGTTAGCATGTAGGGTATTAAATGTATCTGGGTAACCCAGAGCCAAATCGACGCTGGGTGCCCATACCACACCATTTAAGCCTGCATCACCGCGGAAGAAGTTAGGAAAAGTATTAAAATTAAGCATACCAACCTCCTCTTCAGTAATACGCGGCAAATCTGCAGCACCATCCAGCTTCCACCATTTCATCCAGGGTTGATAAATCGCCTGCCAATTATAGGCCGTATCAATATTGTCAGCCTCCCGGTCAGTCAGGCGAACACCGAACTTAATCGATTTAACATTTGAGGACTCGAAGTTGTACTGAGCATCAGCACGCCATGCAATTTGCTCAGCCTCGCTGTCTTCGACATGAGGCATGGTAAATGCCCAGTAATAGTTTGTTGGATCAGAGAGATGATCAACATCTGTCGATATATGTGGCAACCTCCCACTTAAATCAAGATCCAGATAAGGTAAATCGACCGCCGTTGCAACAGTAGCATCCAGTGCCTCTGTCGTTGACTTCATGTATTGCAGATCGGTACTGATTTCCCATTTATCATTTGGCATCCATTTAATGCCACCGGAGAAATCCGTGGTAATTGAGTCTCTGGTTGCAGCGCGAATGTCAGCGCCATAAGACATACTGCCTTCCACAGGGTCAGTCAACCTGCCTGATTGGAAAACACCATTTTCGTCAAACAAGCCATTAGATACAGCGATATTCCACTGGTTGTTGTTAACAAAAATCGCATCCTCATTCCACTGCATATCATATTCGCTACGGAATGCAGTGAAGTAGACTTCAGTTGTATCAGAGGGACGCCATTGTACTGCTGCATAGGCCCCCAAACGTTCACGTTGATATTCCATCGTGCGCCAGTCAGCACCGCGTGGAACCCATACAGTCTCCCCTTCTACAATATCCGTTCTGGCAAACATTGCTCTGTTAAAAACACCATCTGTGCGAGTAGCAAGATCTGAATACGCTAAATCAACCAGAAAACCGACCTCACCAATACTTGTGTCCCACCGATTACTATATAAACCGGAGAAAGACGGCTTGGTCTCTTCAATAAAATCACCGTAATTGGCACTGGCGGAGACAGAAATTTTTTGACCATCCGAATCAAATGGCATCTTGGTACGCAAATCTACCGTTCCGCCCAAACCACCCTCGATCATATCCGCCGAAGGGTTTTTATATACATCTACACCTGCCATCAATTCCGCAGGCACATCTTCGAAGCTGAGGCTTCGGCCTCCGCTGGCAGAGAAACTGTCTCGACCATTCAGTTCACTACGCACGTGTTTCATACCACGAATGGCCACACCACTGCCTTCAGCAGAGAAGTGCTCCGGATCTCCAATAGATAGAAAACGCTCGATAGTCACACCGGGCACCCGCTGAATTGCTTCTGTGATACTGCGGTCCGGCAATTTCCCAATATCATCGGCAACGATAGAATCAACAATCTGTTCTGCATTTTGTTTAATAAGTTGTGCAGACTGAATGCTTCCCCGCTGACCCGACACAATAATTTCTTCGATATCACTGTTAGCAGCATCCTGCGCCATTGATGGTACAGCCACACCTACAGCTCCCAGCAACGAGAGGCCGGACACCAGCTTGATATAAAGCGGTAATTTTTTCTTTAAAAATTGATCTTTATTTTTAATTATCATGAATTTTCTCCAAATGAAGGTTAAACCACCCCGAACATCTATTATTGTTTTGCCATGGTTATGGCTATCTCTTTAGTACACCGAGAAGCAGCGTGTTCGATACAACGTTTTCTATCGTTATTAGTATTTTCCAAAAACCCTTGCCGTTTATTGAATTACTTTTTTATGGAATAGCCCTGTTGTTATTGTTTTAGTCCGCTAATACTTTAGATAAGCGATACCTCTCTCCCGCCTGCGCAACAAAGTGTCTTACATCAGCGTCGCCTTGTGTGGCGATAACAGCTCCATCGGAGAGTTTGGTTAACTGGAATTTTTTATTGAACAGGGATGAGCGCAGATAAATCATGCCGGCCTTTCCCGTTTTGATGGTTGCGCCAGCTAATTCGTTGTCAGACCAGTTCATATCAAGAGTGACGTCGCCGCGTGCACGTAGGCCAATCACAGCCCCTTTAGCCCAGGCTTTTGGCAAAGCGGGTAACAAATGAATTTCACGGTTTTGGCTTTGCAATAACATCTCGGCCATGCCAGCGGTTGCACCGAAGTTACCGTCAATCTGGAACGGCGGATGGTTGTCCCACAAATTAGGTAAGGTACTCGCCGTCAGTTGGTCGCCTAATAATTTGTGTGCGCGGTCGCCATCGAGCAAACGCGCCCATAAAT
>CAMPIG010000046.1 GCA_946886255.1 uncultured Cellvibrio sp.
GAAGCTGGACAGTAATAGTCTCCATTTTGCGTGGTGCAATCCGAAATACATGAATTAATCGTTGAGGAGCAGCTGCTTGCGGTCGCTGTGGTGGATAAACACCCCGCCAAAATGGCTAGTACGACTGCTACGCGCTTGGCTCGCGTTAGAAAATACTTAGCACTCAAAATGAAAACTGTGAAGAAAGAGATGGGACAAAGCTGACTCAACATAAAACATTCCTTTTAATCCAAAAGCGATGCGAGCATCCAGGCAAAACAGCATGTTGTGTCCAATATCTACAAAATGGCGCTCAGGCAAAGTTGCGGAATCGGCAAAGTAAATTCGGTTGAGCTTGGATGAATGAATATATAAACGATGAAAACGGACTTTCTCGCTTATTTCTTTTTACGATAAATCTGTCGGTAAAACGACGTCCTGTGAATTACAAGGCGCGGACCACTGGGTTGGCGGGGGC
The DNA here is from genome assembly GCA_946886255.1 of uncultured Cellvibrio sp. The sequence goes on from CAMPIG010000046.1 coordinate 458, forward strand.
GTGAGCTGATAATTTTGCTTATTTATATTATGAATATAAGATCCTAGCAAACGAACTGGTTGCATGCAAGAGGGCCGATTTGATGAACTTGCTCAGCAACCAGTGTAAGGCCCTTAAGAATCGGGGCAGTTAACCGCTTTCTGTTTCAACGATACAATACTCTTAATATCTCGTTCATACCGATTTCTACATAAGTGATCCTTACGATGCAAAATGCACTTCACCCTCACAAAAATCAAAAAGTCACAGTTGCCGAGCATATTATGGAGTTTGGTAACTACAACTTAGAAACATGGGAACGAGCCAGATGCCCCTTTTGCAAATGCAGAATGGGCAATAAGGCGGCTTCCGCACCTAATTCGCATGGCCATTTCTTTCATATGCCGAATTCCGGGTATTGCCCCTCAAAAGAACATTCAGGGACGTTATATGCGAGTAAACATCCCCGTGCTCCGGATTTGATTGCTGCTCGTCGTATGAAATTACGCTTCCTACAGAATTGGGGGAAGCATTTTCGAAAGGTCAACTGGATAGTAAAGGGGCTGGAGGTCAATGAGTTCAAGAATTTAATCAAACTCGCCGACCAGGAGCGGATTTGGGAATATGCTGCGTTACAGGAGTACCAACTACCCTATATCTTTTCGACACTGAAGGATTTTCCCGTTGAAGAAAGTCTTAAGATAAAAGACGAATACATTCGAAAGTACTATTTTCGATGCTGGTTTGACGCCAGCGTACGTCAGTATGACGATCTTTGGATACACCGAGCGGAGCCGCCCATGTTCTACAGGGCCTGGTTTATCCAACCAAAGCGCGGAAAACCAAAGGTGGATGATATCGCTGGCTATTACTCTATGGAAATGTCAGGTGAGTTTCTGGATGATCCCAAAGAACCATCACCTTATGTCATAGCAAATATTCAGACATGGTTGGATCAGCGTTACGCAAATATTCGTGAATGAACATCCGAATGTTCGCAAGCTCCGCATGCACATTAAAATTGCACTCGGAGAACATATAGATTAAATCAGGGTCACGCAAAGATACGCTATCTACAAGCTGTAACACATATTCGTCACGACTGGAATTAAACTTGTCCATGCGAAAGTCGTTTAGCGACTTACAATATTGAGCATCATCGATCAACCAGAAACGCAATCCAAGCCCACGCTCAAGCATAGCGGCATCAACATCAAAAATGAGTTCTGATGGCTGGGACAGTATGTCATCTCGAATATTCATTTCTTGCTGTAGCATCTCGGATATCGAGCCTTCAAAATCATGGCGACTCCACGGTACTGGCAGCAAGCTGAAGAGACACGCAGTTCCGAAATTATCGACCGGCATCATATGACTTGAGATAACAAGTATTTTTCTTTGCGTCATTTATAACCTTTCTTCTCATCTATCCAATCTATGTGAGCCTGGCACATATAGTGTTCAGGATGATCTTTCCTCAAACCTGATCTGCATGTGACGAACTTTCACACCATAGTGATTCCCTGGTCAGATAGGCGAGCCAACTCAAAAACAAACGCTTGTTGGAGCGCTTCCGAAGCCTGCTGCACTAAGATGGATTCCAGTTCGTTTCCACATGGTTAATCGTCATCATGGCCACCATCATTGAGCGTAGTGCTGATAAAGAACGGAATAACGATCACTTACAGAACCAAGATTATCGAGTGTTTCATACCCAAGCACGAGCTCTTCAAGCGATAGACCTATCACTTCGTACGGTTCGCCATTGACTAAATAACTTGTTGATCCGTGCTTATCTTCCGTGCAGGCATCTTTTCCGAGCATATACAAAATTAAAAAATGATCGCCGATCCTGGCCGTATTCTCAGCGTAATCATATTGGTCTACAGGGAAGTTAGGAACCTGGTGATCAATGTCCTGATATCCATCCTCATCGTTAGCGCGGACAAAAATCTGACAGGATTTTGCTTGTCGATGATCCTTTTTTACTTCGGCATTCGCGTTCCACCATGCACACAAATGCCGTATCGCTGGATGATCCTCCGGCCGCTCCGGCCAATCCTTCTGTTCAGATGCCAACGCGACGGCCTCTGCCAATAAACGAAAAGGCGCTTCAACCACAGCATTACTTCTGTGGGTATCAATATCGTTCTGAAGATGTATCGACTGTTTCCTATCTCGGTGAGGAATGAAGTCCTCAAACTGACTGCTGTGCACGTAGCGATTTGCTAGCGGCTCCAGGGATTCATCCGTGACCAATAGCCAATCGTCGGCAGATCTGGCATCGCCGTGGGCTGGATGCCCATATGCGACAATCCGTTCTGCATAACTTTTTTTGAATACACGCTCATATTCAGCTTGGCATATAAACACAGGCGTACACCGCTCAGTACTGTAGCTGGGCGCGCCAATGTCTCCTTTTTCTAGGAGGATGTTCTGAATGTGCATGATGGTGAGGTCATGTGCTGCTTCCGCAGTTTTAAAATCGCCACACAGAATGTAAAACGTTTCAATGGTGAGTTTTTCTGGCAAATCGTTTTGTAACGGAAGATACATGCCGAGCCTTGTGTCATCGCAACCAAAAACGACGTAATTCCAATTCGGGTAAGGCCGGCACGGCGTGAACCGCGTATCATGACTTTCGTAGCCAATCTCCGGAATCTTTATGGATTCAAGCCAAATTGAGAACTCCTGCTTTTCATCCAATCCGGGATAGGGCAACCACAGTTTTGGTAGGATGTGTAAAAAGGGTGCTGTCCTATCACCCACAGCAGCGTTTCCATCTGCCGTTATCGGTATTCCAGTTTTTGCATCTACAGCGACTTTCATTCGTTCACCTTCTGCTCTTGATAAACTGTATGTCTACACCTTCATACACGATAACGAGTAAGGACATAGTGATGGCGCTTGCGGGTACTGTGGCGGTGCGGAACAGGACAGGTACCAGTTGCTGCCGCTACGGCTCACCGAGCCTTGGTAGCTCGTTGCAGCCACGCTGCATTCATTCGCCGAGTAACCAGAAGGAACGCCGCTGAATGTCCCTGTGGGGTGCATGAACGTGTTTGCGTATGTGTCGCCGGCGATGGGACCCGTTGTGGTCGACACCGGCGTTTCGTTACACGCAACGGTGTAGGCACATAGCCCCCGGGCATGAAACGTGAAGTCATCGTAAATGCCACACATCACGCGTCGATTGCCATCCACGCTCGCACGCGCACCGGCAAAATAATTGGGCCGTTGTCCGTGGTAGTTGGTGGCGTTCGCCACAGAGATAGTGCATTGACTCGCGGTGAATCCCTGGGGGATGGGTACCGTCGCACCGTTCGCCAGGAAGCCGGTAATGACGGTACTGCCGCCACCACCGACTTCGCGCCAGGTGCCACTCACACACGACAGGATATTGCCTGTTGACGTACGACCGATTGATCCCGTCGAACACGCACCGCCTACAGACCTGGCAGGAACAATACGGAGGTTGCCGTTCACGTTGACATTGGTTCCGGTAATTGTTTGTCCGCTGAGTGTTCCTGTGGCCGTCATATTGGTCGCATTCACCGTTGGTGCAGTAACCGTCGAACCGAACGATCCGGTACCAGAAACCGACAAGGTCCCGTTCGCCTGCATATTTCTCACATTCGTAATGGAAAAATTATTCCAGTTGAAATTTCCCGTGGGACGAACCGAGCCGTCTTTCTTTAAAAACTCCAGATTTTCCCGCGCATTGCTCACGGTGATGGTGATCGCACCAGTTGTCGGATGATCCGATGCCACATGATAGGTTTGTGTCACCGGCGTCACGTAATCGTTCGACGCGCCATTGATCGCCGTGACGATGATACCTGCAAGGTGCGGCCACACTTCGCCACTCGCCGACGGCGCACCCAATTGCACCGCGGCCGTCACCGTACCCGATGAGACGGATACCACCGTGCGATATGACAATCCCAGCGGTAAATGTTGTGGGAACTCGCACGGCAAATACGCAGCCGATCCGGTGGCGCCGGCGCAGCTGCCGGAACGCTTCAACCAGTTCACACCGGCGAAGGTACCTGTTGGCGCACCCGTGCCGCGCTCAGCAATCATCGCACGTAACGCATGCTTGAATTGCGCGGCAAGGACACCGGCCATCTCGGCACTGTCCACTCGATTCTTATTAACCGTTTCGCGTGCCTGAATGGCCATGAGCGTGCTGAAGACAACCAATGCAGCCGCCGCCATAATTTGCAGATAACCGCGTTGTGCTCGGATCGAAGCATTGCGTCGCATCTGGGTTACCTCGTTTTAATATTTGCCATAAACGGCCGTCACGGTGTTGCTGGCGTTATCGCAAGCGGTACCGAGCGTCGCGACGGTGACGTTGGATGCATTGGCCGCTTTGACTTGCGTGCTGCCCACCGTGATCGTGACTGCGTCTGGAAAAATGGCGTTAACAAAATTGTTGCAGTTGTGTTCGTTCAACAAGGCATGTGAGATTTGAAACCCATCGTTGCTCGTATTAATCGTTGCAGGTGTAATGGTCACCGCGCCCCCCATGTTATTCGCGATGGCTGATGCCCCTGACATCCACGGTCTGGGAGCCGCTTTTAATGTGATGGCCTGCGTATTCGACAATCCCGCAAAGCTGGTGGCGTTTCGATACCTTAATCGCAAGGTATCGACAATTTGTCGATGTCCACTAAATAACGCTTCTGCTTTTGCATCACCTACCATCTTCATACCGATAATTAATGCCGCGCCCCCCATAATGGCCATAACAACTAACACCATGTTTAGTGAGATCTCGACGAATCCACGCTGACGAGTCGATTTTCTTTGCATACACATTTTCATGAACGATTCCTCAATGGAGTTATTTAGCGTGAGTAATATTCCGTCACTTGTTGATTCAGGCTGAATCCAACATAGGCGACGTAAGCGTTAATACTGTTGATGCCCAAGATGATGGCCACACCGATAATTAGGCTGAAGGAACTGATGCGTTGTTTGAGTGACTGCTGGCGCTCAACGGCCATCATCATCAGGGTTTCTCCGAACGTGGGTTGGTCAATAAAGTCGCGGATGTAACCTGCGGTTTCTCGATCAAACAGATTCACCGTGAGCGCACGACCCGGCTTCTGGTTTTGACGCAACCGTTCGGAAACCGTGAGTAAATGGGATTTCAGGTAGACCGGTGCAACCTGTGAGATCCGATTCATAGCATCGGGCAAGGACACACGCTGATTGAACATCGCGCCCAGTGCTCCCAGGAATGAGGTCGCTTGTAGATCGCGCTGTATCGACCAAGGTGGGAGCCGGTCCAAGTATCGACGATGTCCACCGGCAGGTTGTCGTAAACTGTAAAACACGACCCAGCAAACGATGGCAGTAATGATCGCCACGGTAATGTGCAGCTGCTCAACGAATACCGCATACAACAGCAGGATGCCGCGGGATGAGCTGTCCCACAGTTCGATAGGCAGAATTGAGGTAAATAAGGGCACTTGTTCGCGCAGCAGAATGTACAGCGCACCGAAGCCTATGACTAACGACAGGATCGGCAACGCCAGTGTTGATTTGATCGCGCTCCCGATCTCCTTCTTCGAGGTAGCCAGCTGGCGCGCCTGTTCAAATCCTTCCCGCAACACATGACCTGGATACGCCTCGATCAACAAGACTTCGTCAACGGGCAGTAACTGTCGTAACGCGGCAAACACGCCGATGTTTTTGTCGCGCACCAGGTGCGATAACGTTTCAAAGATCACGTAATCCGGATCTTTATCATCGCGCTTTCGTGCAGCCAAAATTGCGAACACTTCGGTCAGGGCTTTACCGTGGCTGACATAGTCACGGAGTAACCGATACAACATCGCACGCTTCGCGTGATTTTTGCGAAGGCGATTAGCCACGCGCGCAATGGGCACTGTTGTTCTAGACGGAGAATTCACACGCGAATCCTCCTGAGGTTTTCCAGGTCCGACATTCATCGGTTAACAAGGTCGAATCAATTTCGCTGAACCGGCTTTCGACGGTATGGATCGATACTTCACCTTCAAGCACCAGGCGTAGGCTGTGATACAGAGCTGTCTCTGCGGCATCACCCCAATTGTGCTCCACGCACAATTCAACCCAGCGCGCATGAAATTCACGCGTGTCATCTGCACGTACCGCCTCTGACATGCGAAGATCCGGACGAACAACATCCATGGCCACACGCGTACCGCGAATTCCCCGGTTATTGCACTGTGAACATCCTTCGGGGTTTTGGACGCAGACACGCTCCAGGGATGCTTTCAGCATCCGCAGTCGGTCGAACGCTTCTTTGTCTTCGACTGCCGCCGATTGACTCATCGGGATCTTGCAGTGCGGGCACAGACGCGGGAGGCGACGCTGGAAAATTAATGCATTGACATTGCTCGCTTGCGTCATCACTTGCTTGGAGATCCCGAGGCCTTCAAGCTTGCTATAGATTCCCAGAGGACTGCCGGCATGGCCCGTTAGTATCACCCCGTGACCAGACTCCAACATGTGTAAAAACAGACCCGCTGATTCATGACCTCGCACTTCACCGAGAAATAAATAGGTTGGATTCATCCGCATGAGCTCTTTGACGTGCTCACTCAATGCCTGCAATTCACCGCCCTTGGATTCGCGCACCGCGTGTTGATGGACACCACGCATCACGTATTCAGGCGGGCTTTCCAGAGAACGGATGACGATGTCAGGGCGCGTGCGACTGAGGTTTTCCAGCATGACTTTTACGCTGGTTGTTTTGCCACTGCTCGTTTGTCCCGCCAAAACAATTGCGCCGGAGTCGCGACGACTGGCACGCTCCAACATACGCGCTTGTTGTAGCGGCAAATTCAAATCATGGATCGAATTAAAACCGCTCGTCTCACTCATCATGAGCAGACGCAGCGCGAAATCCGTTCCGCCGGGAAACGCAGGTTTGGATTGGTACCGGATGCGCGTGCGGTGTCCGGCCCACACACCATCACCGGCCGCGAATTGCGCGGACCCAAATTTAAATATCGGTTCCTCGACAGTTTCCTGGTCCGCTTTGCTTTGATAAAAACACTGCATCATGCCCTCGATTTCATCACGCGTGTAATCGCGATACGGCGTGATCATCGTGTCGATATCCAACTCGGCAAGATATTGCGTTTGTGAGCCCTTGCGCGGCGATATCATGATGTCGGCCGCACCACGGGTAACGGCTTCCGTAATCAACTCATCGAGGCGCTCACGGTCCTCCTGGGTAATTAAACGATCAGCAGCATCCGTTGTGGCGAGTGCAGCCTGTTGGTCGTGCAGCAAGGTTAGAATGGATTGCTCGGCATACAGCGGCTTCACCGTGTATTCCAATCGGTGCGCATGTCGCGCCGCCTCGAAATACGCTTGGGATGGATAACACCCGGGCGCGACCAGCAATAAGCATTCGCGGTTGACGCCACTCACCAGCGCGACTTTTTCGCGCATGAGTGGCTGGATGGCCAACTCGCCATTGTCACCGGACAACAACCGCCAGTCAGCGGTACCGGCATGCGCCGTCAATTCATCAATTTGCCGTACGCGCTTCATCGCATCAATCCTGGCGGCAATTGCATCGCACTGTCACGCAGCGACGTCCCGACCTGGGGAGTTGCTTGTTCGGACACTGCCGACACAGAGGTGAGATACAAGCGACTTGTTTTACCGTTGCGTTCGACGGTCACGTACTGCGGCGTGACGGATGAGAGTCGGTAGCCACCCGGCAACACATCACCCACGCCATAATCCGTTACGGAACCGAGATACAAAATCTCCACGCGATACGAGGTTTTATCCGCACCGAACACGCCGACAAAATAGGGGTCGGGTTCCGCCTGCGGTGGCACAAACGGATCAGGTCCTGTGGGCACGGGCGTCGGTGCTGGTTGCACGGGCTCTGCAGACGGCTTGGCATTTTCGCGTGCGTAGGTCGCTTGTTCTTCCAGGATTAATTGATCAACGATACCGGTATGGTCAGCGGTTAACGCGCTACTCACTGGTGGCTCGCCATCAGCAAGAACGCCTTGGGCAATCAGCACAAGAACGAGCATCGTAAATCGACTTTTTACGTTACGGTTTAACAACATAATCACCCTCGATCCGCCAGGTGGCGGAATAATGGCCGCTATCGCTCCGATGAAATTCGAGCAACAGGGACTTACCAAAAAACACGCGTGCGTCCAGCTTTTGCAAACTGCCGATCAGCAATTTCAATCCTTCACCAGAAAGGCGCCAGCTGCCCACCGCAAACTGCCCTAGCGGTTCAGTAGACGGGGAAACATCAGGAGGCATTTGTGTATTCACACCGATGATGCGCAGTTCAGTTTGGTTCAAGCCGGCGTCGATGTAGGGCACGCTCGACAGCGCCTGCAGCACGCTCACGTAGTCGACGTAAAATTGGGATTTATCTGGCATGCGTGCAATGGCGTTCGCCACCGCTCGCTCATCGAATTGTGCTGGTGAGAGATGGGGGATGGTGATGGTTTGTGTCACTTGGCCAGGCGATACAAATTGCATTTCGCCCACGTGACCCATCGTCGCCGACAGACCTCTGAATGTGCCCACGCCCTGGTTCAACCAGGTCGCCGTGCAGTAAGGCAATTGCGAACCGCATTCCAGGCTGGCTAATCGCCAGCCGCGTGACTCCAGTTTCAGACGATCCACGGTACGGGCGAGACGTTGAATCCAGTTGTCGATAGGATGGTTGGCAGCAACGCGATTATATTCTGCAACGATAGTGGCGTTTTCACGCGCAACTTGGTCGTCCCACATGCGCTGTTGCTCAATTTGCTGCGTGTCACTCCAGTGCCGTTCACCGAACTGCTTGATATCTTCGTAATACGTTAATGCGATCACCATCGGTATGACGAGCAGTGCCGCGCGAACGCCGAAACCGTGCCACTGGCGATCGTAGCGCGTGAGTAGCGCAGCATTCTGCACACGCTCAGCCGTAAATAGACTCTCCAGGTCTTCTTCGATAACGCGCGCACCCGGTTTCAAATCTCGCCAAAATTCGCCGTCACCCACCAATTCAAATTCCGGAAATGCCATCAACAGCTCGATGACGATTTGTTTGGTTTTTGCGGCACCGAGGATCATGTCTTTACCGAGGATCGGTATGCCCTGGGACAGTCCCAACAACCAGTAGTGTTCGGCATCAATCGCGATAACAATGATGGCGGTGGTGTAGATGCTCGCCGCGACACTGGCAGCGGCTGTTGCACGCGATAGCCGCCGAATATTCGCCGGCACACCAAACACCACTTCATCGGCACCGCTGCCATCATCCGCGTGCGACTGCATGAGCACACCGAAGTTGCCTGCCGATTCACGGCAGGCTTGTCGTATACCTGCTTTGTCAGCAGCACTGGTGACCAGGTACCACTCCACACCAAACACGACCTGGCGGCCGCCGATGCGTTGCAGGTAAGCCACCTTGTGGTCACGTAGCGCCGGGATATCTGTCGCCAATCGATCTTTCAATGACGCGAGCATCGGCATGTTTTACTCCAGGCTCGCGGTCATGATGTACAACAGGTATTCGCGCTCGCGCGATCCGGATCGATTGCAACCGAACAAGCAACCGAGGTTAGACGCGTTGTCGTATTTGCCAGAACTAAGATCAAACGCGAGCAACACCTGGCTTTCGCCAGATTTCATTTCGTATTCCTGGATGACACTTTCTTTCGAGGTTTGCGGTACCTGCGATACCAGTTCGCTATTGATCGGAATCGACTCAAATCCATTCAAGTCCGACTGATCCAGCATAATGTTGAACACCACACGATTTTTATTAATGACCCTTGTGTAAAAGCTCATGCCAAAACCGACAAACAAATCGGTAATTTCTGACGATTCGGTTGATCCCACTTGCGAGGTATTGGTGGTGGATGCGCTACTCAAATAGCGAATGAAGTCGCCTTTCGAGATCGAAAATAAACTGTGATTACGCAGCACGAAGTTTTTCGAGCGCAATACGGACACTTCGCCTTCGGACGCGAGTGCGTCCAGAAAGACCTGACTGCCGTTATAGGCGCTGGTGGGATTGATCGCTTCCGCGCTGAAGCCCGACAGGCCTCTGGTGGTAATTCGCTGCGTCTGCAGCTGGAACAGGGTTTGTTCCGCTTTTTGGTAGACGGCATCGATGTTCAGGTTAAGATCCTGGCCATGGGACTTCTTCACCCGTGCGATCATGAGATGCACGGTCGCGCGCAAGCGTAGGGACTTATTCAGTTGCTCAATGTAATCTCGAATGGCTGACACAACGATCGGATTGTCCGTCACGGTCACGGCGCCGGTAGCTTCGTTGAACAACACGCGTCCGTGACGAGATGACATCTCCTCGATGACGCGCCGGGTGTTCTCCCAAAACTTCGGTTCTATCTTCAGGTTCGTCGTGAGGCTTGTCGTGGATGCGTTGTCATCGGTCTGAGCGGATGATGCCGTCGTGCTTTGGCTTTCTGCCGATCCACCGTCACCGGTTTTGGCGATGACAAAGGTATCCGTCTGGTAGTAATAAAACAGCACGCCATCGCGACGACTGTACGACCAGGAGACACCCATCGCTTGTGCGACCTGATCCAGCACTTCCGCGAAGGTGGCGCGTTTCAAATTCAGTCGATAATTCGGTGTGTGGATGTAATCGGACAACTCGCCTGACTGACCGGACTGCGACGTCTGCATTTGCGTCGTATCGGGCTGGATTTGATCACCAAAACCCAAACTTAAATCGTTACGAACGAATTCGTTTTTCGGAATTAACTCTGGGGCGCGACGAATCTGGATGCCCGTGCGCGCGGTGAGGTACGCGCTCAAATCCTGGAGCGACTTACTATCGCCAAGGATGTAATCATTGCGTTCCGTCACCAGGCGTTCGGGCAATGCCGAATCCATGACTTCGAGATCCGTTGCTACCCAGTAGCCGTCGGACACGCGCACGTCATAGCGTGCATCACCCACACGCATACCGCCGTTGCCAATCGCTTCCTGGTGTTGATCGATAACCGTTTGCGTGCGGGACGTTTCTTGTCGATAGTCGCTGAATGGATGACAGGCGGTGATGGCGACCATCAATGGCGTGAACAGGAATAGGGGTTTATTCATGCGCTTAATCTCCGTAGTGCAACAATTCAACGTACACAATCTTGTTGCGTTCCTTGAGCGCGATGTCGAAATACAACGGACGCGGTGCGGTCGCGTAGGCTTCTTTCACGCGACGAAGGCATTCAGCGAATTCACACCGAAAGGTTGCACCGGCCCGGATAGGTACACGTACAAAGTTGCCCGCGTCATCGCGCACATTCCACACCAGGTCGTTATACAAGGCCTGCTTTGCCCACCGGCGCAACGCCATCTCCAGGTCCTCACCCGGATAGAGGAAAAACACGTTGTCCGGTTGTACAACCGTCGAGTCATTAAGATCGTTAACGGGTGTCGCATTTGCTGGTTTGGCTGCTGCGCGCGCGCCAGAGGCCACGTGCGGCATTACCTCCGGCGTCGCGACAAGGTCGACATAGGCTCCCTGGCGGTTGACGGATGCCTGGTTCGCGAAGGTATATCGCTCATCAATTTTTTCTGCCGGGACACCGCGCTTAATTAATGCGTTAGCAATTTCGCCGGCACGGCGTTTTGCCAAGGCGGCGGTCGCGTGGTTTTCCTTGGATTGGCTTTCGCCTTTCACAATCAAGCGATCAATCGCTGTTGGGTTCTGTCGAACCAGCGCCGCAATGTCATCCAGTCGTTGCTTTTCTCGCAAGTCGATTGATGCCGCGTCTGACTTACCAGGCGGGAACGCGACATAGCGCTGTGATAGATCGATGGTGGGCTTCGCCGGTGTTTCAGCTTCTTCTGTCTTGATCGACGCCAGCAGCCGACGAATGCGGCTGTCATCTTCAAAATTTGGCTGCACATCAAACCAGACTTCCCGGCCGAGTTCGTTGTGTTGCAATGACCAGGCAGATCCACCGAGTGCTTTGAGCGCATCCCGCAGCGTTACCGGTCCCATCTGCATGAGTGTCCGGGGTAACGACTGAGACATGAGTATTTTATCGACAGGCTCGCCGTACTCACCCTTGATGTGCACTAGCCGATAACCGGTGCCATCCAGGAGTTCTTCCAGTGCGTCACCGATCGTTGTCACCGACGGGCTGATTGAAATATTGATGATCGCTGATAGCGGATCGACCTGGTCCGCGCGCGGTGCCATGCGCGTCAGCGTGTAGCGATCGGTCTTGATCAATCCCGATGAAGGATCATCGACAGCACTGACGGCAAAGGCCATCAGCGGAAAATAAAAAAAGGCGGCGGCTGCCGCCAAAGCACCCTTGATGGGACAAGGGTCGTCGGTCGGAATACGTTTCGGTGTCATGTTTGAGAAGCCCATTGGAAAAAACGGCACGTAGGAAATTTGTTGCAACCGAGAAATGCCTTACCGGCGTTTTTGCCTTTCTCGATTGTTTTTTTGCACAGCAAACCCTTCTGGCAGTCCGGACAACTGTCACCGGCTTTATGTGTTTTCTTATTCGCCCCGGACGTTGTATTTGAGCCGGCACCTACCTCGTATTTCGGTGAGCCGTCTTTGTCAAAATAGGTTTGTTTACAGGTGGGGTAGCCACTGCACCCGTACCACACGGTCGCGGGTTTCGCGGGCGTTGTTTTGGTTGCACGTTTGGCTGCAGATACGCGCCGGACGAGCGGTTTGCCGCAGGCGCGGCAGGGGAACTCTGTGGTATCGACGGGCTTCTTCGCCGGTGTATCCGGCAATTTGAATTGTGGGAGGCCGTTGGCTTTAACCTCGGCGATATGATCCGTGAGCGACTGAATTAAACGTTGGACAAATTCAACCGCGGTGCCACGACCATTCTCAATGTCTACCTGCTGCTCATGCCAGAGCGCGGTCATGTCGACGTTCGTGGCATACGCAGGCAAGGTATCGTGGAAATGTCGGCCCAGTGTCGTGGAAACAATTTTTCCACGCTTCTTTTCGACAAAATTCCGGCCGATGAGCGTGGGCACAAAAGTCGCCCGCGTGGCGGCGGTACCGATCCCGCCGTTCTCACCGGCCTTGCCCTTATCTTTTTCTCGAAGCAACCTGGCAATCTCAGGACTTGCATACTTGGCCACGTTGCGCAGATCCAACATCAGCGATCGCATCGTGTAGTACTTTGGTGGTTTTGTTACACGCTCCAGGATATCGGCTTTCGCACACGACCCCTGATCGCCTACGCGCACGCGTTTTAACGCCTGGAGATTCACCGCACGCGAACTGGCATTGTCCTCTCCATCATCCGTTGCGTCTTCACCCGACACATCATTGCCAGCTTCCGAATTGAACAGCGCTGACCAACCCGGATGGGTAACAATGGTTCCACCCACGGCGAAGGTATAACCGGCACAATCAATCACCACCGTGGTGACATTCATTTTTTTCAATGGCCAGAATTGCGCAAGATACTGACGCACAATCATCAGATAGATATTTCGCTCATCGGCCGTCAGCTCCATCACATTTTTCAGATCTTCGGTGGGGATGATCCCGTGATGCACTTTCACGTTCGCGGAATTGAACGCGCGCGATTTGATTTTTAGATCAACACCCGACAAGGCAACGCGCATGGAATCGTCGACCAGATGCGCGACATTCGAGGTCACCGATGCAATGACGTTAGGCGCATCGTCGTGATCCACCTCATTGAGATACCGACAATCACTGCGGTTGTATGTGATTAAATTGTACTTATCACGTAGCGCTTGTGTGATGGCCGTGGTCTTGTCTGGATCAATACCGTATTTGCTGGAGACATCCGCCTGCAGCTGGAGCAGGTCGTAGGGCAATGGATGGGGTTCGGTTTCTTCCGTTGTTTCAGCTGAGATAATATCGGCGGCGTGATTCGTACACTCGCGCTGAACCCGCGCCATCCAATCCCGATCGATCAACCGTCCCTCAGCGTCCACAGGGGCGTCCTTAGGCACTTTTAATATCGCATCAATGTTGTCAGTGCCAAATGAAAAGTGGCCTCGCAAGAGGAAATAGGGGTGGGGCTTAAAGGTCTCGACCGCGCGGTCACGTCGGACTATTAACCCCAGGATAGCGGTTTGTACACGTCCAATAGATAGGGTGCCCTTGTACCCCAATGCCTCTGCCATCAGCGTATACAAACGGGTCATGTTATAGCCGTAGTACTGGTCACCCACACTGCGTGCCAACGCGCTCTGGGACAGGCCTTGAAACTCGCGATTGTCTTTCAGGTTCGCAAAGGCCCGCGCAACCATCTTCGGATTATTGTTGGTGATGAGTACCCGTTTGACGGGGAGACGAACACGATAGTATTCCAGGACCTCATCGATGAGCAGCTGGCCTTCCGCATCGGTGTCGCCGGCATGCACGACCGATGTGGCTTCGCCCAGCAACTCTTTGATGATCTTCAACTGATTAAACTTTCTCGGAATGACTTTATATTTCCAGGGCACATGGGCTACCGGAAGATGGTCCAGCACCCACTTCTTGAATTGTTCGTCATAATCTTCAGGATCGCACAACGCCAACGCGTGACCATTGGTCCAGGTCACCTTGTCTGATCCGCATTGAAAGTAGCCGTGGAATTTTTTCGCATTCCCCAGGGTTTTCGCAATGGCGGTTGCAACCAATTCTTTTTCAGCAATGACTAAACGCATCAATGAATACTCAACATTTTCATGGTCAACTGTGAAGGCATGTAGGCGATGGCCTGTTGCCGTCTGAATCGCACTTTTACATACACTGATGTGCCAAATGACACATCGCTGACGACGCCGGCACAGTGGTGCCGTGGTTCATCAGGATCAATCACACACACTTCCTGGTTGATGAGATCGGAGATCGCGGCGGCGATCTCTTTCTCACACCGCTGCAATACCTGCAGCGGTGTTTCCCCTTCGGGTTTATCGATTGATTTCGTCATCGCGCTGGCCCTCGCGGTTGAAATCAGATGAATGTCAATGCCTCCTACCTACAAAGCTGTAGCACGCTCCTGTCTCAATACGGAATGTCATCGTCATACGCTTCCGGCGGTGGACCGGGAGGCAGGTGTCCCTGGTCCACTGGCTGTCCCGCTGGAGCAGGTTGTTGTTTTCCTTTGCGCGGCTTGTAGGAAATGTTTTCAATACCAAGCGGAGAAAAGGCGACGAAGTCAGCGACCAGCTTCATCGCAGGCACTAAAACCTCCGGGTCATCAGAGGAAGGAAAAGAAGCATCAGACAATTGTCCTCCAACCCAAACACGCGCCCCGATGATCAATAGCGAACTAACAGCCTCGGCCCGTTTTCCCCACAACTCCACTTCGGCCCAAAATCCTCCTGTGTCTTGCCATGAGCCGTCAGATTGCAAGCGGTCAACGTTGAACCGCACAGACATATTCAGTACGGTTTTCGTTTCGCCCTTGACGGGAACGTGCTTTAGTTCAAATTTTCCTACGTTACCTTCACTTAAAAATGAATTAGCCATATGGCTTCCTCCGTTGTTAGAAATCTAAATACACTTGCAAAAAATTCATCGGTTCCGCCTCCGCGTGATCAATTCGATCATCATCCTTACACTCCCCAGGGCGGCTACGGACAGAAACAGAAATAGCTCTAAATTGTCTGGCGGTCTGACCCCACGCCAAATACCTCCGATCACTATCACCACAATCAAAACTATCAAAACCACATGAACTACGTTCTGGATAAGCCGCATCATTTTCATTGGCCCTGTGTGTTCGAATTTGCTTCTCGTGCCTCGGTCATCGTGGCCGAGAACTGAGCGTTCGATCTCGACTGTAACCAGACTGCGCATGCGTCACCACGGGGAAAATCCCTGGATATGCGTCGTTCATAAAACCACGTGAGAAGACCTGCCGCTACGACCAAGCAAGCAATTGATAGCGATAGAAATAAAAGGACTTGAAAGCCATCAGGACTTGCTGCGCCGATATGCTTCCCATAAATAACGCAGCCGAGTAACACAACCAGTAGCAAGTTCAAAACGTTTTGAAACAATGCCAATGTACGCACCATAATGATCATCTCGTTATTGCGTATCACACTGCATGTTCTGCACATCACTTAACGGTATGGATGACTTTTGTTTGCTCACACGGATCTCACCCCACTCGGGTAACAACATGACTGTATGCAGCACTTCACCCACGGTGAAATTCACACGCTCAACGACGTCGTTATCAACTGTCTCAAACTCGGTGTATTGCATCGATTCAATCGCACCCTCATCGGAGAGATTGAACGCAAACCGTGCGATTCGAGGTGTGTCTGGTACTGAAGGTGTTTCAATGAAAAGTTGATTGGCAAGCCCGTCAAACTGAAGTGTTTTTCCAGCGAGATATTCGTTGATCCCAGCAGGATTTTTTTCGTAACAATTCATCAACGATGAATAGGCGAAACTGGTCATGTGATAGGTTGCGTCGATATGCAGGAAACCTTCGTAAAATGTTTCTCCTGATTCCGCATTGACCCAGTCCGTCACGTAGAGACCAGCGGCCTGGTTCGCGCACTGGTGTTGTTCAATGTCATTTAACGTAATGGACTCATCGGGCATCAGCGGAATGGCGACACGAATGGTTTGCTCACCGGCGAGCCATTCATGTTGCAACGTCTCCGACTGTGGTTCATCAAATCGCAGTTCCTGGTGTGCGTTATCACCCGCACCGGCGTTGATGGAGATAGCTGACAGGAAACCGTAGTCGTTCTGGTGCCAGGTGATGCTGGCCGCTGAACCGTCAACACCTTCGCTGGGCAGCACAAACCCGTAATCGGATACGCCACGCTCAAACGTGTAGTCGTATTGCACGATCATTGAACCTGTGAGCAGCGCATTGGGTTCATCACCCTGGGCAACACGATAACAATCGCTGCCGCCATCCACGGTATCACCCAGATAGTTCAGAGCCGTCACACGGCCATCAGCATCAACCGTCAAGTAATGCAGATCCTCTCCTGCGTCACTGACGACAGAAATTTTATAAACATTACCGTGTGGGGGTCTGAGAAGTGTAGTTTGCTCAACGTACTGCTGAGATACATCCCAACGAACAAAGGGAATCCCGCTGTTGTCAGGCCCAGGCTTGATC
>CAMPIG010000047.1 GCA_946886255.1 uncultured Cellvibrio sp.
TCCAACATCTGATTGAAATCAGATCCTGCTTTACCGCCCGAGCAGTAATACCGCTACGGGTTATGGCTTCAAACATCTCGGGAAAGAGCGTTATGACTGCAACTTTTAATGGAGTGACCACCATCGCCTCGGCTGAATGCTTCCCATTTATCGAGTCAGGTGTTGAGGTAGAAGGTTGCTGCTCTGGATGCACCAAACTGCCCTCTGTTCACTCGCTCTAGAATTCCGGGTCCCAATCTACCCGCATCTCCCCCGCAGACAAGTCAACCGCGAGGACAAACTGCTCAGGTACATAGGGAATCAATCGCTCGCGCTGATCGATACTCTGGTCATCCGGCCCAACGACAATGACATCATTCGCACCGGTTTCCATTAACTTGCTTACGCGGCCCAATCGCTGAGGCGCACCGCCAAACGTGGTAATGACGGTCAAGCCTTCCAGTTGATTCCAGTAATATTCACCTTCATCAAGATCCGGCAACAGGTGGCGCTCCACCGCGATATCGACGCTCGTGAACAATGCCGCCTGATCACGATCATCAATGCCTTTGATATGCGCTACAAACCCTTTGCCGTGAGGCCGAGCCTCATCGATTTCGACTTGTTTCACACCATGCGCGGTCTTCAGCCACCAAGGGTTGTACGCAAGCACATCCTCAGCGTTTTCAGTGTAAGAATGGATCTTTAACCAACCCTTTACACCGTATAACGCTGTAATGCGCCCAATATTTACCAGATCCAATGACGTAGTGGTACTCATCAGGCGCAGGCTGCTTAGGCGGCCTTTTTGCTGTCTTTGATCAGCTGCGCTACGCGCTCGCTCATTTGCGCGCCCTGGGCAACCCAGTGCTCGAGACGCTCGGTATTAACACGCAGACGCTCTTCCTGGCCACGCGCAACGGGGTTAAAGAAGCCTACACGCTCAATAAAACGACCATTGCGGGCGCTACGGCTGTTAGTGACAGTCAGGTGATAAAACGGACGCGCTTTGGAACCGCCGCGAGACAGACGAATAGTTACCATCGAGGTTTTCTTCCTGTTTAGAAAAATTCAGTACCGATCAAGGCGGTACCCTGATTAAAAAATAGTTACGCGCACGTGAGTGCGGCGAAAGGCGCGGTATTCTAAGGGAAAGGATCAGGTTTGTATAGCCTGAAGAATAGCTGCGGACAGCCCGAAAGCTGCCCGCAGCTTCAACAAACCCATTCAGCCTTAAACCATATCGTCAAAACGATTCGTGAAGGTGAGATCAATGGGTTGAGCAAAGCCCGGCAGGGTCATAGACGTGTTATCCATATCAATCTGGCTCTCGTCAATTAACCCTTCGCCGAAGTGATAGATTGTCTGGAAACGGCCTTTCAGCGCGGCAGCGTCATAAGCCGTTGCGGCGGCCCGCGTTTGCTCCCGCTGATGGAAGTACTTGTCCATGCGTTCAGCACCGTAACGGCGAGTCAACATTTTTTCCACAACTTGAGGGGCGATCACGCCAGCCGTCGCGTTGTTGCCACCGAAGCCTTTAGAGTTCAAAAAGATTACATCGAGGGGGCGGTCGCGACGATCCAGGTCTCGCAAGGGAAACTGCAGTCGCTCAGCAAATACATCATCTGCCACTTTATCAATCGTTTTGATTCCCGGCACCATGCCGTACTTAAAGATTCCCAGCGACGTGATGAGCTGCTCTCCACTGGCTGGCGAAAGCGAGTGCCCCACATAGGCCTTCACCGCCGATACAGGCCACTGTTCAATATTGAACACTTTGGCGACCTGATCAAAAATTTGTGACTCGGTCACCCGATTTTGCGGGGTACTGGAGCCATGCGCCTGAACCATGGAGCGTTGACGAATAGCTTCATCACCCACAATAGCCCGCGCAGCTGCGACAGCTTTTGCCATGGTTATGTAATTGCCTGGCCCGGGGGCTGAGATAGATTTTTTGAAACCGTCCGCATTAATAAAAACGTCACTGACCGCCCCGTGGATGTCAGCACCCAACTCAAGGGCTAGCGCATCATCCATCAGGACGACGTATTGGCTGGCCTCGGCAATAGTAAAACCGCAATTATCACCAAAAGGGCGACTCGTACGATGCGGATCTGTTGCATCAGAGCCATCGAGCTTTTTCAGCTTGTCTTCACTTGCCAGCGCACCCATGGTGGCGTAGCCATCAATAATTTCGGGTGTAATCGGTGCTTCCGCATTACCCACAATGGCTACACGGCATTTGCCACTGGCAATGTCTTCCACGGCAGCGCGAAGGTTATATAAAAAAGAGGCGCAAGCACCGGCAATCGCCCCGGTATGTCCCACGCTACCCAAGATATACGCATTGACGAAGTCAGCCGGCATACTGCTCAAGCCGAGCGGACATTGTTTGGTGCTGACGCGCCCCCCTTTTAAGCGGGACTGCAACAATCCCCCGAGGCCGTCCTCGTCCATCTGGCTCATCACGTTACTGGCGTAGACGCCGATTTCATCCGGCTTAACTGCATTTGATATGGCTGGCCAATCAATCCCAATCGAGCGCACCGCATCAGAGGCGCCAATTACAGCTAATTGCAACGCTCGAGGATGAAAATGGGAGTTGTAGAGAGACCCAGGATTAAATCCGCGCGGTAGCTGGCCTGCGGACTTTACGGGCATATCGCGATAGCTATCCAGCTTGACTGTCAAATTGTCTGCAAGCACAACCCTGACCCGGCCCGCCTCCAGCTCCTCGACTTCCCAATTCGGTGGGACCGGCTCCGGAAGATCGCGTCGGCTCATCTCAAAAGCCAACAGCTGTTCACAGGCGCTCAAAACCGCACTCTTTTGCCAATGCGCGGCATCTACATCAAAGAACGTTTTTTCAATGCGACGAATCAGGGTGCCATCCAGCACTGCCATCCCAAACTCCGTTTCAATTTCACCCAACGTCAGAGGCTGGTCACTCTCAAGACGGATGTACTGTGCCTCATCCACATCAATTAAGCCCATCATCACCGCCAAGCCTGCGATGGTCTCCTGACGTTCCTTAGTCGGCAAACTCTCAATAACCATTCGCCTATAGGCGTGGTGTGCCGAAGCTCGACCGGCAGCATTAAAACCACCGAAACCGACGATGACAGGTAAACGTGATTGGGATGGGCGAGACATACACTAACTCCGAAACAGCAATCGATTAAAGCGCCAGAATGGAGCAAAGTGTATTAACAATAGATGACAAATGTTATTGTTGATCCAGCCAATATCTATGTTAATTCGGCCACGGCAAGAGGTGCTTTTCTTATGAATCAATCAACCACTCCAGCGACACAGGTCACCTTTTTGCTGTGCGAGAACATGCTGGCCACCAGCAGCACCCTTCCAATGGAGATGCTATTAGCGGCTGAAAGCGCCTCACATGAGGGCCGAAGGTCCTTGCAATCACGCTTGAAATTGCGCACGGCAGCCATGTATGCCGAGGCAGTCACCACCCGCTCCGGTTTCAGCTGGCAGCCCGATTGCTCATTGGAGCAGGCCACCAACAACGACATCATTTACCTGCCAGGGCTTTGGCGTAACCCTCGCCCCCTCATCAGACGCAACGGGTATCTGCTTGAATGGCTGCGTGAGCAATATCAGAACGGGGCCCTGATCAGCGCCGTAGGGACAGGATGTTGTTTTCTCGCGGAGGCCGGTTTATTAGACGGCAAACCGGCCACAACCCATTGGCACTATTTTGATCAATTCCAGCGGGACTACCCGGATGTAGATTTAAAACGGCAATACTTTATTACCCAGGCAGGCAACCTGTATTGTGCTGCAAGCGTCAACTCATTAGCGGACTTGACGGTACACTTCATTCACCGACTATTTGGCAAGCCGATAGCAAGCCATGTAGAGCGCCACTTTTCCCACGAAATTCGCCGCTCCTATGAGAGCAGCGGCTATTTTGAACAGGACCACAGCCGCCATCCTGATGAGGACATCATCCAGGTACAAATCTGGCTTCAGGATAACTATCATCGAAATATTTCCTTTGAGCAGGTGGCTGACCGTTTTGGTTTAAGTACCAGAACCTTGAATCGGCGTTTTAAAACGGCAACCGGGCAGACGCCACTTCAATATCTACAGGAAGTTCGCATCAACACCGCACGGGATTTATTAAAAACCAGCAATCTTTCCATTAACGAAGTTGCTGAAAAAGTGGGGTATCAGGACGCAGGTTTTTTCACCACTCTATTCAAAAAACAATTAAACATTACCCCAAAGGAATACCGGGCTACCGTGCGAGCGAAATTATTTAGCAGTGATCAATAGAAAAGCGCCGAACCTGGCAGTCCGGCGCCTAGCTTTATTCAATAAAAACTATTGGGTTAAGCAGCAGCTGAATCCGATTGTTTTACCGCAGTCAGTTTTTCCTGCGGTTTGCCCCTGTTAATTTGAATGGTGCGAGGCTTCATTGCTTCTGGAATTTCACGCTGCAAATCGATATGTAACAACCCGTTCTCTATAGTAGCTGACTTGACCTGTACATGGTCTGCAAGCTGAAAACGACGCTCGAAGCTCCGCGCAGCGATACCCTGATGCAAATAAGTTCTCGGTTTTTCGTCAGAGGGTTTGCTCGCTGAAATGGTGAGGTTATTTTGATTCACTTCTATATGTAACTCGTCCTGATCAAAACCTGCAACCGCCATGGTAATGCGGTATTGGTCTTCGCCAGTCAATTCAATATTGTAAGGCGGATAACTGGGCTGGGCCTGCTCGGTACGACTCAAGTTATCAAGTAAATTAGCCATGCGGTCAAAACCGATCGCGGTGCGATAAAGCGGAGAAAAATCAAAATTACGCATAAATATATCCTCATTGGAGCAATATAAAAAGTTGGACTTATCAAGGATCAAGTCAGATTAATTTTGCAAACCTCAGCAAGAGCGATTGCAAAGATAAAATGAGGATCAGCCGTTTTTTTTCAAGTCTATTGTTTAATTATTTTTGAAGAATATTTATAACGGCAACCTTCAGGTCGAGATAAATGAACACGAATCCATGACATCCATTGCTGCCCAAGACCCAGTCTTCCACCCAACCCAACTTGAAGCTGGTAGCATCCTCTGTAACGCACCATCATCCGAACCCAAAGCAATACCTGTGCGAAACAGACATGCACGCACCCAATGTGAAATAGTAGGGGGCCACCGCCCCCCCAGTCTCGGCACAAGGAGCTGCGTAAGCCTCCCCGACCTGACCAGTCCCCGTTCATGCATCACAGCGATTACCCTAAACACCCGCTGCCGCTCACTACGACGCCAGGGTATGCGATCAGACCGGAGGATCTTGTAGTTTCTCCTGCTGAATTTAGTTCAAAACTATCATGTAGCATGCAACGATAAATCTGTAGATTCTCTTTTAATTCAGCATTCAAAAGCATCTCTCATAGTCGCACCCTGGCACTTTCGCAAATCCAGAATAACTATTGATGAACAAACGCACATATTGATTTTTCAGATGAAAATGTTCTTATAAAAAAGGGGGATTTCTCCTTGATATTTTCTGGAGAACTATCAATATAGTTACTGAGAGTTTACGAAAAGCTGCCCTATAGCAGACCATTTTTCAAATTCTCATCCATCGCACCGTTAAGGAGGTTAACGAATGAAACCTGCAGTCGATGTTATTTATCGTGATCTGGATTCATCTGCCGCACTAAACGAAGTCATTTCCCGAAAAGTTGAAAAACTCAATCGTTTTACCGATCAAATTATCCACAGCCGCGTAGTCCTCGACACACCCCACAACCACAAACACAAAGGCAAACAATACCGAGCGTCTATTGAACTCGATATTAAAGGTGGTGCCGTAACGGTAGCGCGAGATGATGAGTCTATTCATGCGGCAGTACGTGATGCCTTCTTGACGGCCGAGCGAAAAATTAAGCAAATGAATGCCAAGCATCGAGATATCAGGCAGACCCACTGATTTTTTCGAATATTCATAGCCACTCTACAAATGTCCAACCAACAAAAAAGCCGGCCCCGAAAAGGGGCCGGCTTTTTTGTTGGTAATCAGGATATCGTTGTCGTTATGATTTTGCTGGAACCATTTGTCCTGACATCTTGTTGATTAAATCATTCAGGTTCGACAACGACTGCATATGACTATAAATCAGCTCCATTCCATCCTTCTTAAATAAATCCAGAATGTCCGCATCACTGATTTTTTTCAGTTTCTCGCGTTTAACCACATAGAAACCAGTGAGATTCATATTTGCTGCCTGATTATCTTTAAAAGTAATCGTTGCCTGCATGGGCTCCAACAAATCCAGCTCGTGCAGTTTTTTACAAAATGCTTTAGTCATTTCGGCACGGTATTGATAATCCTTAAGAAATTCCACCACCTCTTTGAGATGAGCAGATTGCTCGCCGTTATCATCGAACAAACGTTTGCCTTGGCTACCGTCAGCAATACATGCCTTGCTGTTCTCATCGATGCACAAAGTCAAGGTTTCCGCATCCTTCGCACCGGCCAGTACAAATGGGTAGCGACGAATAAATGCAGGAATATAACGCGCTGAAAATTTTCCATTGGCGTCAATAAATAAATTCTGACCTTCTTTCAAACCCATCACTGCCAAGGGGAGATACTCACCTTCTGTTGCGGTAGCGGAGAAAATAACAGGGTATTCTCCCGCCGCAAAAGGAATCTCCGTAGCCAGCAGCGGTGATGAATTCAAGTGCGCAGCAAAATCATAGCTGGACACATTAACAGCCCAAGCACGGTGTTTATCGGAGAGCGGCTGAATATTTTCGTAAATCATTAATTGCTTTGACACAAGTATACCTCTTGTTATTTTGAAGAACGCACCGGGGCGATACTAAAGAAGGCATACATAGTAGCACTTTGATCGGAATGTGCCAGTAGTCGAAAAGCAATGTCAGATGGGAATTGGAATACTGGAGAGAAGGTAAACAGATAAGCTAGAAAATGGTCGGAACGGCGGGATTTGAACCCACGACCCCCACACCCCCAGTATGGTGCGCTACCTGGCTGCGCTACGCTCCGACGAGACATCAAAAACTGATGTTGCAGCAATGGCTTACGCCATCAGCTGCGAGGGATCGGCATAATACCGCAATTTATCGATATTGCAACTGCCGATGATACTGAAATTATCTGGCTTTCAATACGTCTAGTAATTGTTCTAATTCCACAATCATTTGAGAAACCAGATGCGTGAATTGATTGGATTCGTTTTGCTGTGGATCGCTATTCATTTGCAAACGGGCACCACCAATGGTGAACCCCTGATCATATAACAAGGTGCGAATCTGGCGAATCGTAAGCACATCCTGGCGTTGGTAATAACGACGATTACCCCGACGTTTTACCGGCTTTAATTGAGGAAACTCCTGCTCCCAATAGCGCAATACATGAGGCTTAACTGCGCATAGCTCGCTGACCTCACCAATCGTAAAGTAGCGCTTACCGGGAATGACCGGCAGTTCGTCGTTATGACTTGGTTCCAGCATATGCTTCTACTCTGGCCTTGAGTTTTTGTCCCGGGCGGAAAGTGACCACCCGACGCGCACTGATCGGGATTTCCTCTCCCGTCTTGGGATTGCGTCCCGGACGTTGGCTTTTGTCACGTAGATCAAAATTTCCAAAGCCAGACAACTTTACCTGTTCGTTATTTTCAAGAGCGTGACGAATCTCTTCAAAAAAGAGTTCAACAAGCTCTTTGGCTTCGCGTTTATTAAGGCCGAGATCTTCATACAGCTTCTCGGCCAAGTCTGCTTTCGTCAGAGCACCATCCGGCATGTTTATTATCCCTATCTGAGGGTGGCTGCAAAGTTTGCCTCCAGATATCGAACAACATTGTCTATAGAGGCGCTGATCTCATCCTCTGTAAGAGTGCGTGATGGATGTTGAAAGGTCAACCCCATCGCCACACTTTTTCTATGTGGATCAATACCTTTGCCCATATATACGTCAAATACCTTTAAGTCCACAAGCTCTTCCCCAGCTTTATTTTTGACAGCATCCAGCAGAGCGTCCACAGCCAGGTTGCGATCGACCACAACGGCCAGATCACGGCGCACCTCGGGGAACCTGGACAGCGGGCTAAAACCTGGTACACGCGCTGCTAATAGGCTGTTTAATGTGATCTCAAAAACATAAGCCGTTTTAGGAATATCCAGTTGCTGCTGGAGCGTGGGATGCAAAGCGCCCAGGTAACCCTGCAGCTCCCCTCCACAATAAATAGCTGCGGTCTGCCCCGGATGCATTGCAGGATGAACGGCAGCTTTAAATGCGAACCCGGAGGCATTACCCGTTACGTCGATCAAGGACGCAAGGTCACCTTTAAGATCAAAGAAATCCACCCAGTCAGCGGAATTTGCCCAGGATTCCGGACTACGGCGACCATAGATCAACCCTGCCAACATGGCTTGTTGTTTAAAGCCGTCCGGCGCAGGCAAAAAACGCAAGCCACTTTCAAAAAGCCGGACGCGTTCCTGCTGGCGATTAAGATTATGCCGCAGTACGTTTACCAAACCGGGCAAGAGACTGGTCCGCATGGCGGACATATCCGCACTGATCGGGTTACGCAAGGCTATTGCATCTGTTTGGGGGTCGAATAAGGACGCCATCTTAGGCTCAATAAAGCTGTAGGTAATGGCCTCTTGATAACCGCGGGAGACTAAGTGGCGCCGTAAGGCAGGCAATCCAAGCTTTACTTCCGGATGGGGCTGAATTGCCAGAGGCTTGGCCAAACTGCGTGTTGGCAAACGGTTGTAACCATAAATCCTGGCTAGCTCCTCTAACAGATCCGCCTCAATAGCGATGTCAAAGCGGTAGGAAGGCGCCGAAAACGTCCAATCTTCCTCATTCTCTTCATCCAACGAGAGGCCGAGGCGTCCCAAAATATCCACGACTTCAGTGCTGGCCATATCAAGACTCAGACCACTCTGGATTCTGGCGCGACGCAATTTAATCTGGCGTTTTTGCGGTAAATGGCCATTGGTGACATGGACCACAGGGCCAGCTTCGCCGCCCACAACCCCAAGCAATAAAGCCGTCGCCCGCTCAATTGCCTCTACTTGCAACTCGTAGTCCACCCCACGTTCAAACCGGTGCGAGGAGTCTGTATGCAGCCCATAGGAACGCGCTCGGCCGGCTATCGCTACAGGGTTGAAAAAAGCACTTTCCAGGAAAATATCACGGGTAGTGTCGCTGACAGAGGTGGCCTTACCTCCCATCACACCGGCAATAGCCAAAGCCTGTTGATCATCGGCAATCACCAGCGTATCGGCATTAAGCTTTATCTCCTGACCATCCAGAAGAACTAGTGATTCACCCTGTTGTGCCATACGGACATGGATAGCGCCCTGCAATTTCTGGAGGTCGAAGGCGTGCATGGGTTGACCCAATTCCATGAGGACATAGTTGGTTACGTCAACGACAGCATCAATTGAACGCAAACCGGCACGAATCAATTTGTCCTGCAACCAGGCAGGAGAAGGACGAGAGATATCAATATTGCGAATAACCCGACCTACATAACGACTACAGGCGGCATCAGCCTCAAGGTGAACAGCAATGGTGTCGTTCAGCGTCGGTGCAACCGCAGGAATAGCGGGTGGCTCTACCGAAGCCCGATTCAGCACCCCGATTTCCCGGGCCAAACCTTTTACACTCAGACAATCGCTACGGTTGGGCGTAAGATCCACCTCAATCAGCTTGTCATCAAGCTTGAGGTATTCACGCAAGTCAGCACCAACGGGGGCGTCCGCAGCCAGCTCCCACAAACCGCTATCATCATCGCCCGCTTCCAGTTCTGTTTGCCCGCACAACATGCCAAACGATTCAACACCGCGCAGTTTGGCTTTCTTGATCTGGAAGTCGCCGGGCAGCGTGGCACCGATAGTGGCAAAAGGCGCTTTGAGGCCCACTCGCGCGTTGGGTGCCCCGCAAACGACCTGCACCTGCCCTTCAGGTAGACCGGCCACTTGGCAAACACGCAATTTGTCCGCGTCCGGATGCTGCTCGACGGCAACAATTTCACCCACAATCACACCGGAAAAGTCACCCGCAACTGACTCTATTCCATCCACTTCCAACCCAGCCATGGTCAACTGCGCCACCAACTCATCGGTAGAAATAGCTGGATTAACCCATTCACGCAACCAGGATTCACTTACTTTCATAGTATTCAGTCTCTAGGAGCTAGTTACTAGTCTCTAGTGGTTTCTCTCCACCGCCGGAAGGCCGTGGCTGCTCAATTAAAATTGCTTCAGAAAACGCAGATCGTTCTCGAAAAACAGGCGCAGGTCATTAACCCCGTAGCGCAGCATAGCGAGACGCTCTACCCCCATACCAAAAGCAAAGCCGGTATAGGTTTCGGTATCCACACCGGAAGATTGAAATACCTCCGGGTGAACCATGCCGCAGCCCATAACTTCCAGCCAACCGGTGTTCTTACACACGCGACAGCCTTTGCCGTGGCACTGCGTGCACTGAATATCCACCTCAGCCGAAGGCTCAGTGAACGGGAAATAAGATGGACGGAAGCGCACAGGAACGTCCACCTCAAAGAAGGCTTTCAGGAATTGATCAACGGTACCTTTGAGGTCGGCAAAGCTGATGCCTTTATCGACGACGAGGCCTTCCACCTGGTGAAACATGGGCGTGTGCGTCAGGTCAGAATCGCAACGGTAAACGCGTCCTGGACAAATAACACGAATGGGCGGCTTCTGGTTTTCCATGGTACGCACCTGAACCGGTGACGTGTGCGTGCGCAGCACATGGTTGTCATTCACGTAGAAAGTATCGTGCATCGCCCGCGCCGGGTGATGCGAGGGAATATTGAGAGCACCGAAGTTGTGATAGTCGTCCTCAATTTCGGGACCGACCTCCACGCTGTAGCCTACAGCGGTAAAGATTTCTTCGATGCGTTGAAGCGTGCGTGTTACGGGGTGTAATCCACCGGTATTTTCGCCGCGACCGGGCAAGGTGACATCAACAATCTCGCTTGCCAGTTTTGCCGCAATCTGCGCATCTTCAAGATCTGCTTTGCGCGCAGCAATAGCGTCCTGAATCTTATCTTTGGCTTGATTGATTTCTGCACCGGCTGCCGGACGCTCTTCCGGAGATAACTGGCCAAGATTTTTCATCAAGGCGCTTACGCTGCCTTTTTTGCCCAGGTAATCGACCCGTACATTATCCAGAGTCGCCAGGTCTTGCGCCTCTGCTACCAATTTGAGTGCCGCTTCAGTAAGCGCAACCAGGTTATCCATCGGTGATTCCAAAAAGTAAGTTGTTATGGGAAAACAAATAGCACCATAAAAAAAGGGAAGGAACTGAAACAGCCCCTTCCCTTTCATCGCGTTCGCATCGGTGTTCTTACAAACACCTGACAGTCATTGGACGATTAAGCAGCCAGAGCTGATTTAGCCTTCTCAACAACTGCAGCAAAAGCTGCCTTATCGTATACCGCCAGATCAGCCAGTACGCGACGGTCAAGCACGATATTGGCTTTCTTCAAGCCGGCAATCAGTTGACTGTAGGTCATGCCTTCAGCACGAGACTGGGCATTGATACGAGTGATCCACAATGCACGGAAGTTACGCTTCTTGACGCGACGATCGCGGTAAGCATATTGACCGGCTTTGATAACAGCCTGCTTGGCTACGCGGAATACGCGTGAGCGTGCACCGTAATAACCTTTTGCAGCTTTTAAAACTTTCTTGTGACGACGACGCGCCTCTACACCACGCTTAACACGGGCCATAATTCTATCCTCTCAAAATTCTCAATGAAGCCAATATTAGTTGGCGCGAAGCATACGCTTAACAGCTGGTACATCGACTTCAGCAACAATGCTGGTGCCGCGCAACTGACGCTTACGCTTAGTGGTCATTTTGGTCAGGATGTGGCTCTTGTTGGCGTGCTTGTGCTTATAGCCAGCGCCGGTCTTCTTGAAGCGCTTGGAGGCGCCACTATGTGTTTTAGCTTTTGTTGCCATGGGAAAAACTCCGCATTCGTAGTGATTAATACGAGACACCGCGTTATTGCTGGCCATACACAAAACTACTGCATATGACGATGTCTCTTTAAAGTAGCCTGAGGCAGCTAAAAGCCCGGTTACTTTTTCTTTTTCGGGGCGATTACCATAGTCAATTGACGGCCTTCCATCTTTGCCGATTGCTCTACAGTACCCATCTCCGCCAGGTCTTGCTCGATGCGTTGCATCATCTCCATACCAAGCTCCTGGTGAGCCAGTTCGCGGCCGCGGAACTTTAACGTTACCTTGGCCTTGTCCCCGTGTTCAAGGAAACGTATCAGGTTGCGTAGTTTGACCTGATAATCCCCCTCTTCCGTCCCTGGTCGAAATTTCATTTCTTTGATTTGCTGCTGCTTTTGCTTCTTCTTGGCAGCCGCTTTGGTTTTCTTTAACTCAAACAGATGTTTACCGTAATCCATGATCTTACAGACCACGGGGTCGCTATCAGCAACAATCTCTACCAGGTCAAGGGTGGCCGCCTGGGCTCGCGCCAGAGCGTCGGAAAGAGGGACAATGCCCACCTGCTCACCACTTGCATCGATTAAGCGAACTTCTTTTGCTTCGATTTGATCGTTGATCCGCGCCTTTTTGGAATTACCTTTATTCGCGGTAGCGTTATCTCGTTTGATAGTTTTATCTCCAGTTCATTAATAGAAACAAGTCAGGAAGAAATACGTCCCCGGCGTGCTACATCAGCAGCCAGCAGGTCAGTAAAGGCTTCCAGGCTCATTACACCCAAATCATTTCCGTCCCTTGTGCGAACCGCAACAGATTGATTTTCAACCTCTTTATCGCCAATGACGAGCAGGTAGGGAACCCGCTGAATCGTGTGCTCGCGGATTTTAAAGCCGATCTTCTCGTTTCTCAAGTCCGAAATGACACGGAAGCCCTTATCACGCAAGGTTTTTTCCACTTTCTCGACATATTCGGCCTGATTGTCAGTGATATTCAGAACCACCGCTTGCTCCGGCGCCAGCCAGGCAGGGAAGGAACCTTCATAATGCTCGATCAGGATACCGATAAAGCGCTCGAAGGAACCAAGGATCGCCCGATGCAGCATAACCGGCACCTGACGTGAGCCATCTTCCGCTACGTATTGCGCATCCAGACGACCCGGCATGGAGAAATCCACCTGAATGGTGCCACATTGCCATACGCGGCCAATGCAGTCTTTCAGGGAAAATTCAATCTTCGGACCGTAGAAGGCACCCTCACCCGGCAAAAGTTCATAGGGCAACCCCTTACTTTGCAAGGCATCCATCAGGGCTTTTTCGGCCTTATCCCAGACTTCATCACTACCGACACGCTGTTCCGGACGCGTGGAGATACGGATGATGACATCACTGAAACCAAAGTCGGCATAAACCTGGTAGAGCAAATCAGTAAAGGTCGACACCTCGTCCTGAATCTGCGCTTCGGTACAAAAGATATGGGCATCATCCTGCACAAAGGCGCGCACGCGCATCAGCCCCTGCAAGGTTCCCGAGGCTTCGTTGCGATGGCAGGAGCCAAACTCAGCCAAACGTAAAGGCAGTTCACGGTAGCTCTTCAACCCCTGGTTGAATACCTGGATATGGCAGGGGCAGTTCATCGGCTTTACGGCGAAATCGCGATCTTCTGATGCCACAGTGAACATATTTGCGCGGAATTTATCCCAGTGGCCGGAGCGTTCCCACAATGTGCGATCCACCACTTGCGGGGTCTTGATTTCGCTGTAGCCGTTATTGCGCTGCACATCGCGCATATAGGATTCAAGAGTGGAATAGATGGTCCAACCACGCGGATGCCAGAACACCATACCCGGCGCTTCTTCCTGCAGATGGAAGAAATTGAATTTCTTGCCTAGTTTACGGTGATCACGCTTCACCGCCTCTTCTAACATCTGTAAATGCGCAGCCAATTGTTTTTTATCAGCGAATGCAGTGCCATAAATCCGCTGCAACATTTTGTTACTGGAATCACCACGCCAGTAAGCGCCGGACACGCGCATTAACTTGAAATGCGCACAAAAACGCATATTCGGGACATGCGGACCGCGACACATATCGACA
Organism: uncultured Cellvibrio sp.; assembly: GCA_946886255.1. Next base: position 14,071 of record CAMPIG010000047.1, read on the forward strand.
TATTCTTCGTGGTGATACAAACCCGGCGTAGCGTCACGGGGAATATCACGCTCCAGAATTTCCAGTTTGTAGGGCTCACCGCGTGCAGCAAAGGTGTCGTGCGCTTCTTGCCAGGACACTTTCTTTTTCACCACATCGTATTCAGTTTTCGCCAGCGCCAGCATCCGCTGTTCAAGAGCTGCGATGTCTTCATCCGTCAACATATGGTCGAGGTAGACATCGTCATAAAAGCCATTTTCGATGGTCGGGCCGATAGCCATCTTCACATCGGGCCACATTTGTTTGATGGCATGGCCGAGTAAGTGGGCACAGGAATGGCGAATAATCTCCAGACCGTCCTCATCTTTCGCGGTGAAGATAACCAGCTCAGCATCGTCAATAATTAGATCGTGGGCATCAACGCGTTCACCGTTTACGCGGCCCGCGATGGTTGCCTTGGCCAAACCGGGACCAATGTCGGCAGCGACATCATAGACAGAGACGGGTTTATCAAACTGGCGTTGGGAGCCATCGGGAAGTGTAATAACAGGCATGATCCATCCTTTTCAGTGGTGACCCCTACCAAAGGCCACTTGAGTTAACTAATGCAGGGAAAGCCTTCCTATTGCAGGAAGCTGAAATATAAGAGGCGGGAGTATATAAAAGTGGGCGTACCCATACCAGACTTTTTTTGACGCGCGAAAATGGGTTGTGCCTGTAACAAACGCGGCGACTGCGCATCTGTATCGCAACATTATCACTAGCCGAAGGATAACCATTCATATGCCCCACACCCGGTTATTGCAAACCCAGCGCGCACTTGACCGATGCCTGCAAAAATTGGGACATGTCGATGGTCTGGCCACGTTGGCGTTGCGATTTATCCTGGTACCGGTTTTCTGGATGGCAGGAATGCAGAAACTCAATCATTTCAACAGTACTGTTGAATGGTTTGGAAATTCTGATTGGGGGCTAGGATTACCTCTTCCATGGTTGCTGGCCTTGCTTGCCACAGCCACTGAATTGCTCGGTGCCATTTTATTAGCCCTGGGATTATTGACCCGCATAATTACTGTGCCTCTGATTATTACCATGCTGGTCGCGATCATCAGCGTGCATTGGGAAAACGGCTGGCAGGCTATCGCCGATCCACAAGCAGCTTTCGCTACGGAGTCAGTAATCGCTTCGAGCGAAAAACTGGAGCGTGCGCGCGACATTCTACGTGATCACGGCAATTACACCTGGCTGACCTCCAGCGGCAAGTTTGTCATTCTCAATAACGGAATCGAATTTGCGGCGATTTATCTGAGTATGTTACTGGCATTGCTATTTCTCGGCGGAGGGCATTATGTCAGTCTGGATTATTGGTTAATGCGCTGGCTGCACGCTAAAAATATCAAACAAAACTCACGCGAGTCAGATTGACGTTGAATGATGGTCGCACTTCACGAACGCGGATCACATAATTAATGCTAATCTTGGAGCACGATGACCAGCAGTGTGTACCCGTTTCAATGCCTCTTCAGACAAATAAAACCGCCACACCCGGCGTGGTAGATGATGCCTCACTGATCGAACGCCTGCTCCACCGTGATGAGCGCGCATTCTGTGAGTTAATTAATAAGTATCAGCGACTGATGCTGACAGTTGCCCGCGCAATTGTGGGTGACGTATTTGCTGAGGATGTGGTCCAGGAAGCGTGGGCATCGGTATATACCGCACTACCCCGCTTTGAACGTCGCTCCACATTGAAGACCTGGATATTGACCATTGTCAGCAACGAAGCCAAAGTCCGATTGCGGCGGGAGTCACGCATGGTATCGCTTGAGATGTTGGATGGAGATACCCCAGGGAGCTATCTGGATGCCGCTAACTTTCAGCCTGACGGCCATTGGCGACAGGCGCCGGCGCACTGGAGCCAGGAATCACCGGAAGCGCTAATGGAAGAACAACAATTGCAAACATGTATTACGAATACACTTAATCTCTTGCCACCTATGCAGAAAGCAGCTTTTATTTTGCGCGATATCGAACAGCAGACATTTGACGAAATTTGCCAGATCTTACACGTGAGCAGCGCGAACATCAGAGTGTTGGTACATCGCGCACGTTTGTCGTTGATGCAAGCGATTGATCGTTATCAGGAGACCGGCCAATGCTAAGTTGTAAAGACGTAGCCAACCGTGCCAGTGATTATTTGGATAACCAAACCAATGCGGGACTGCGTTGGCAAATTCGTTTGCATTTAATGATGTGCAGCCACTGCCGCCGATTCATGCGGCACCTGCGATTGACTCGCCACCTGGTAAAAAATACGGTTCAACAGGAAACGAGCGGTATTGATACTGAAGCAATTTATCGACGGGTTTTGCAGAGAGCCGAAATAGAAAAAAAATCCTGATAACACCAAGCACCGGCCAATCCGGTGCTTGGTGTTATTCAATTAATGTGATTCAACGTGGGTAGATGATTCTTCAAAAACCTGGAGTGGTTTATGGCTGGATGCCAGGAAGGTGTAAACTACCGGCAACACAAATAACGTGAATAACGTTCCTATCGATAATCCCGCCACCAGTACCAACCCGATGCTGTAACGGCTCATAGCACCGGCGCCAGTGGCTAACAGCAAAGGAATCAAACCGGCCACCATGGCCGCCGTGGTCATCAGGATCGGACGCAAGCGAATACGTGCAGCAAGACGAATCGCTTCGAAACGATCAAGACCACGATGCAACTGTTGCTCCTTGGCAACTTCGCACATCAAGATACCGTGTTTACTGATCAAGCCCACCAAGGTAATCAAACCCACTTGAGTATAAATATTCATACTCGCCAATTCGAAACCCAACATCAGCAACGCGCCGCATACTGCCATCGGTACCGACACCAGAATCACCAAGGGATCGCGCAGACTTTCAAACTGCGCCGCAAGTACCAGATAAATAATTAGCAAGGCGAGCAAAAACGTCATGTAAAGTGCAGAGCCTTCTTCAACGTATTGCCGCGACTCACCCAGAAAGTCATAACTAAAACCTTTGGGTAAGGATTTCTCTGCCTGCTCTTGCAAAAAGGTCACCGCCTCACCCATACCAGTACCGGGAAATAACACCGCACTCATGGTTACCGCATTAACCTGATTGTATTGCGGCAAGCTGCGCGGTTTACCCGTCAAGTCAAAATCAATCAGATTTTTTAACGGCACCGGCGTACCGGTCGCAGACATTACATGGTATTCACCTATCGCTTCCGGGGTCAGGCGGTCGATGCGTTCAACTTGCGGAATGACTTCGTAACTACGACTTTCAATATTGATACGATTGACATAGCCATCTCCCATCAATAGCGCCAGGGTCGAACCGATTTCTTCCATGGTGACACCATAAGCACCGGCCTTTT
>CAMPIG010000048.1 GCA_946886255.1 uncultured Cellvibrio sp.
ATCCGTAATGTTGTCGTGGAGGGTGGTGTTTTTGTAGTCCACAATTTTCCATTCGATATCCAATGAATCCCAACACTGGACGTTCCAGCGGTAGGGTTTGCTCGCATTGCTATATTCTGCATACGACGCTGCCAGACAGTTGGAGGAGCCGTAAGAAACAAAGAGAATTCCGCCCAGGATTGAACCGAGAGAGCTCATCACCAGACGAAAATCCAGATCACGTTTTTCGAATACGGTATCCAGGGCCATCAGAGCATAAGGAACAGTAATAAAGTCGCGCTCGGTCAATTCATGGGACGCCTTGTTCACAGCGCGCACATGGCCGTTGGCAGAACCACCGGAGCAATGAATAACCCCATTGAACTTTCCGTATTGTTGTTCGGCTTTATCTACGAGTGTTGCGAGTTCGACAAGGTCATTATCGTTAGGCATGGGTGCCAGAAAAATACCGCCCAATGCGGCCAGTTCCCTGAAACCGCCGATCTTCACGGAGATATCTTCCTTGGGGTCATGGGTTTCCAGCCAGTTATCCCATTCCTGCTGCTGCGGCATAGAAACATCCCCCAGAACCAGCACGGTAGCTTGATACTCAGTTAACAGCGTTTTGGAGACTTCCAGGCCAATGCCGACCAAGCCATCGTATACCAGATAAATACCACCTTTTTTTATCGGGCTGTACATGCCAGTTTGTGCATCAATTTCAATGCGCTCATAGCTTTGAACCCAGCGGCGAGTGTTGCGAAAAGCGCAGATAATTTCTGCCTGATCAAAGCGAATTTCATTCTGTACCTGTTGCAGAAGTTCGCTTTCCTCTTCAGAGTTTTTGGTTGGCAGGTACAGGTCAATTGCCTGGCAAGTGATATTCTGGAATTCTTGTTGCAGCACTTTGACCAGACCAATGATTGAGGCTTTCTCCGGGCGAATTTTCTCGACACCGGTGATGTCATGCATGTCACTGGTCAACACTTTAATAGACAAGTTGCTGTTGAATTTGTGGCGATTCAGGGATTGCACCAAATTTAATACGCTGTAATAGCCTTTAAACTGCGTGCTGCGAAAGGTATCCAGATTTACCGATGAAGCTTCACGATGCCGGCTTTCCACCGTCCATAGGTGTAGCACCCGGCTGGGCAGCTCAAAGGAATCCTGCAAGTGCTGCACCAAAGAATCATATTCCGCGAAATTGCTAGGATTTAATTTGTAGCGGCCGTCGCCGAGTTTTTCGAAATTCTCGCCTTGTGTGACAACAACTACTGATTCCCCAAGGTCTTGTAAGGATTGAATCAATCGATTGCAAAAATTATTGTTGTTGGAAAAAACCAGCCACTGCGCACCGGAGACCAGCTCCGCTTGAACAAGCGGGCGTAAAGTTTTGCGTTGCCAGGATTGCTCGTAAAACCATTCGCCGGGTGACCCGGTCTTGTTATTGAGTTTGAATTCCTCAGAGCGTTCTGTTTGCTTGCGATCAAAGTCAATCCAGTAGCGCTGCATTTCAAACGGATAGGTGGGCAAAGGAATACGTTTGCCCACCGCAATGTCTTCCTGAGACCAATCTATCGGTTTCTGATTGAGCCAGTTTCTGATGCTATCAGGCGTAGTGTTTGCAATCTGCGATGGAAATAAAAAGCTACTGAGGTTACCGGCGTGACAATAAGCATTATCCTCTCCGGCAGAAAGTTGATCCAGCTTAACGATGGCATCGCCAATATTCTCAGCAACTATAACCGCTCGCTTCTCAAAGCTGTTGCGCCCGAACTGAAGGGTAAAGGCAATGTCTTCCAGCGCTACATTGTCCTGATTCAAACAACAGTTCGCGAGGTTGGATGCTTGTTGCGCGAGAGCGCTACTGGTTCGGGCGCTCAAAAACAACGCCACCGGACTATTGATGGACAGTTTTGGTGTGGCGCGCAACGGTGCCTCTTCCATAACGATATGGCAATTGGTACCGCCTACAGCGAGCGAACTCACGCCAAGGCGTCTGATATCCCGGGTCCAATCGGTTAACTTGTTGTTAACTTGAAACGGTGAATTGGCAAAATCAATTTTTGCGTTCGGTGTTTTAAAATTAATACTGGGTGGGATTTGTTTATGTTCCAGGGTGAGGACGCCCTTGATAAAAGACGCAATACCCGCCGCCGCACCGAGGTGGCCGATATTGGGCTTTACCGAACCGATCAGGCATTTACTATCGGACTGCTCAAACTCCTCAAACACATTAACCAACGCAGCAACTTCAATTGGGTCACCTAATTTGGTGCCGGTTCCATGTGCTTCAATGTAAGAAATATCACGCGGCTCGAGATCAGCTGACGCCAACGCTTGAATCACGACCTCCGCCTGTCCTTCAACACTGGGCGCGGTATAACCCACTTTTTCATTACCATCATTGTTGATCGCTGAGCCGCGAATGACGGCGCGAATATTGTCGTTATCGCGCAATGCATCTTCCAGACGTTTTAATAGCACAACACCACAGCCACTGCCCCATAAAGTGCCGGAACCTTCATCATCGAAAGCGCGGCAATGCCCGTCGCGCGACAATATACTGTCTTCCACATACATATAACCGGCTTTATGTGGAACCATCACCGAGGCGCCACCGGCAATGGCCATGTCACACTCGCCCAACAGCAAGCTCATACGCGCAAGATGCACAGCGACCAGAGATGATGAGCATGCGGTATTAACGTTGATGCTCGGTCCTTTCAAATTTAATTTATAAGACAGGTGAGTCGGCAAGTGATCCTTGTCATTGCTGATGAGAATTTGCTGCTCACCAGCGGTTCGATAAATCTCGTCATTACCACACAACTTTGCATTGTAATATTGTGTTACCCCGGCAGATCCGTAGACCGCGACAGGAATATCGAGTGAATAAGGATTGTATCCTGCATCCTCAAATACCTCCCAGCCACACATTAAAAACAATCGACGTTGTGGATCCAGAATTTTGGCTTCCCCAGGGCTGAACCCAAAAAAACCTGCGTCAAACATTTCTACATTATTTAATACTGGTGCGGAGCGTACGTAGTTGGGATGGTTGTACACATCTGTTGTAATACCGCTCTCGCGGAGATCCTGATCATTCAATATTTCAACGCTTTCTACGCCGTTTTTCAGGTTGTCCCAGAATTGGTCGATATTATCGGCACCGGGAAAACGACAGGACATGCCGATGACAGCGATAGCTGTAGAGTCGGATGTTGTATGTGGTTCGTGTTTCATGACTTATCCCTATTTTTCATGTTTGGTCTGAAGGTTTTTGATAATGTGCAATCCTGATTACGCGACTTGAAGGCGCTTGATCATCTGCCGTTGACGTTGAGCTCTTTCCCTGGCTTTACCCATCTTTCCTTTTTTCTCATTCGAGCCGGATAAATGTCTGGCCAGGGATGCAATGGAAGGAAATTGAAACAATGTGGTAATCGGAATATTTTTTTCCATCTTCTCGCTCACCCGGCTGGCCAGTTCAACAAGCTGCAATGATGTGCCGCCAAGATCGAAGAAAGAGGTTTCGGTATCCAGCTGCTCCGTGCGTAAAACCTCGGCGTAAACCAGTGTCAGTATCGCTTCCAATTCATTGGCCGGAGTCGCTGTTGGTTGCGCTTTTGAAGGTGAGGTCTTTCCTTTGTATGCGGCCCGTAAGGCCTCCGAAATTTTGTCCAGGCTGTTAAGCTCTCGGGCAACGGAGGCCATAGCTCGAGGTGATTTGGTGTATTGATGGAGCCTGGATTGATCAGTGTTGTTACCTTCGATATCGTTCATCAAAGGCTGCTCTACACGGCTCGGCTCAAAACGTAAAGTAGCGCCCTGTGTACTGCTTAACGAAAAATAATTCTCCGTGTCATGCCAACGGGCCGCAGTAATAGACTGATAGAAGGTATGAAGGGGAACATTTTTTTCGCTGGCTCGGTATTCCAGATGCAATCTTTCAATACCGGCATCCAGCGCCCGGCGGGCAAGGGAGCTAAGCATATGATGCTCTACTCCCTTGCCTAACACGCGACAACTGAGCAGGAAACTGTCCAGGCGAATATGATCGGTGTTCATCTGATAGAAGAGCACACCTACCAAACCGTAATCGCCAAATCGATCGCGCACGTTAACGGTTTTACATTCGTAATTGTCGAATTGTATTTTGTTACTGATCTCGCTGGCAGTATGACGACGGGTGGTGGCGTTAAACTGATTGGTGCGCTGCATCAGCTGCTCCACACGAGCAATTGAATCCTGATTTATATCGGCAATGTCTACGTGTAGTTCCAGCTTGGAAAGAAAATCCTCAAATGAAACTGATTGGGATTCTGCACGATGACGTTCGAGATTCTGCCGGTACATCGCTACACGTTTTTTATCTTCCGCTGTGACCGCATTGGTATCGAGATCCCAGATACTGTGGCAAAGCCGTTCGATTTCTTCCGCCACCTGTGGAAATTGAATAGTGAGCACCTGGGGTAATGCTGCTTCAACCTCCGCACATTCGACCGGATTGTCATCAATGAAGATAAAGCTGTCCAAACCCAGTTTCAGTTCATGACTGAGTTGTAACAGGTTTTCGGATTTCGGTTGCCAGTTAATTTTCCAGGTAAGGAGATTTTCCAGCCCCAGAGGTATATCGGAGCGGCTGTTGAATACAGCAAGAACATCTTCCTCTACATTCTTACTGGCCAAACACAACAGTACCCCGCGTTTTGACTGTTCGATCAGGAAGTTGTGGAACTTCAAGCGCGCCTCATCAATCACGACACCTCGTGGTCCAACTTCGCCTACCACACCGTGCCAGAGTGTGTTATCGCAATCAAGCACGATAACTTTATAGGGTAAGGTGGCCACTGATCTGACTTTGCGTATTAACGACGTACCGAGCGCAGTAAAGTAATCGGGTTTGTAGGGCACATGCCCGGCGTTATCGGCAACTTCATCAAAAATGTGTGCGACCGGATACGTTTGGGTGATGGAATCCGCGTCGAGCAAGCGCACATTGGGTAATGCGGCTACCACATCAGCCAGGTCTTGATTGAGCTGATGGTGAAGCGCAGCATTTTCTCCGTGAGCGGGTAGTACGGCGAGAATTAACGGATTACTCTGAATGCTGGCGCTGAAGCGTAACGCTGCTACAAATTCTGCAAAAATGGTGCGCTTACGTTGCTCCGCTGGGGTATGCGTATCCTTATCAAAACGTAGCCAATCATCATAGCGGACCAGCACCAGATTCATGCCTTCGTGATTTTGGTTAAGTAACGAACCGGGATCAAGCAGCCCCTGGAAGACCTGGTTGTAGGGAGCAAACTCCAGTGAAAAATCCAGCTGTACTTTATCAAGCCAGAATTGAATGGAGTCCGTGAGCGGTTCAGCGGTAAAGGTAGCGGAAATGATCAGCCTCGGCTTCTGCTCCGTGCATGAGGATGAAACCTTCGTCAACAAGGGCGTGGATACGAGATCATAGGAACGATGATCGGCTTCTGCATGGCCTATATCGCGCAGGATGAGCTGAAAAGACTCCAGGATATTGGCGGCAGTCTGCGAGGTAAATAAATCCGGATTGAAATCCATAAAAACACGCAGACGATTACCGCGCACATCCACCGTGAACAGCATGTCAAAATCCAGGGTGATCAACGGAATATCCATGGGTGACAGGCGTAGGTCATTGTGCGTAGTTATTACGTCGTCACGCTCAATCATATTGAAGAGAATCTGAAACAGGGGATTGTGGTTTTTAGGTGACGGCACATTCAAATAGCTCACCACATCACCGTAGCCCACGCGTTGATGATCAAATACCTGGTAAATGTTGGTTTTGGTTTGTTCAATCAACTCATCAAGCGTGGCCTGAAGATTGATTTTGCTGCGCAGTATCAATGTGTTGGAGAGGAAGCCGACCATATTGCGAGTGTCGGGCAGATTACGATTGGCATTGGGTACGCCGATAAGGATGTCGTTCTGCTGGCAAATCCGAGCCATCAATAAATTAAAGACAGAAAATACCAGCGCAAAACGAGTTGCATTAAATCGTTTGGCTATTCTATCAAGCTGGGTAAAGTTCTCGCCGTCCAGTTCGAAGGAAACCTGCTCGGCACGAAAGGTTTGCTGAGCTTGCCGCGGAAAGTCGAAAGGCAGGTTCAGGCTAATGGGTGCATCCTTTAAGAAAGCTCGCCAAAAGTCGAGATCCTTTTGCTTCCGATTGTTGTCCTGACTATGTAGCCAAACAAGATAGTCAGTAAACTGACCGCTCAATGGTAAGTGCTGATTATGATCCCTGCCGTCAGTGAGTGAACTGTAAATCTGAATCAAGTCCCTGGCGATAATATCGCAGGAACTTATATCAGCAATGATATGGTGTACAACAAGTGACAACACATAATCATCATCGCCGCTTTCAATCACCGTAACCTTAAGCAGAGGCCCCTTAGCAATATCAAATATCGTTCCGGCTGCGTGGTTAACAATGGAATAAGGGGAAGTATCCTTGGCTAACTGATGCCACTCCAGGCTGATGTATTGATTATCAACAACTCTCTGAACAGGTTCTCCTTGTTGCAGGTCAAAGACAGTTCGCAAGGATGCATGACGTGCAATCACTGCATCAAGTGCGTTTTGTAATCGTTGCTTATCCAGTTTGCCGTTCAGGCGATAGGCTGCAGAAATGTTGTGACGCGTATTGTTCGGATACATTTGTGATAACACCCATAAGCGCAGCTGGTCTGAGCTGAGGGGAATGTCATCGTGACGTTGCAGCATCGGTATAACGAATTCTTCTGACTCTGTTGTCGCTATGGTTCCTGTTTCCTGTTCGATCAGGTTGCAAAGATCACTAAATGTATTGCATCGACTGAAAGTACCGAGAGTTATGTCGAGTGATAACTTCCGGTTAATCTCTGTGACAACCTGGGTGGTGGTAATAGATGTCCCGCCCAAAGCAATAAAATTATCGTTAGGGTGAATGTCCTCAACACTCAGGTACTTCAGCCAGATACTCTTGATCAGTGAATGGATATCTGACACCTGTTGAGTCGGCTCAATGACTGGCAAGGCTAGTGTTGATGGGGGAGCTACCAGTTTTTCCGCATCATCCGTATACCAATAGCGTTGTTGCGCAAAAGGGTAGTGGGGCAGGCTGGTCAGTTTTGCCTGCTGGTTTGTCGGTAAACGTTGCCAGGGAATTTGTGTTCCCTTAACCCAAAGCTTTGCAAGTTGGGTTAATCGAGCACCTTGTGCAAGTGCACCAATGAAGTCTTCTCCCTCAGGGCAATCGAGAAAATCTTCAAGGTCGCGGTCCTCCGATACTGCATTGAAAAAGCTTATCTGTCCGCCTTCGCCGGTATGTGAGAAGCGCAGCAGTTCTTCAATAAGTTCGCGTTTGTTATTTGCCACCACGGCAAGTCGATAAGCCATGGCTTCTCTGCCGGTCTGCATGGTATAGGCCAGGTCTTGTAAGCTGTCTTCAGCGCCGGGGTAAATGGAAGATGTCACATGGACTTTCTTTAACGTATCCAGTAAATCACTCACTGAATATTGCAAGGCAATCTGGCGAGGTGTTATGGATATCTGCCAGGTTTCTTCGATGGCCTCCGTCACGGCCATGTAGTCACTCAGATGAAAACCTATGTCCGCGAGCAACGTGTGTTGATCGTGCAGCTGGATTCTTCCACCGGTTGCATTGGCTATCAGCTTTGTGAGGCCGGGTAGGGTAATGTCGGCATCGGGTAATGCCGCCTTTATCTCAATACTGTGCGCCAGATCGCTCGCATAGGTCATCAATCGCTCTTTTGAGCGCGCTGAAACGACAAAGACTGAGGGTTTATCCTCCGCTGAGCAGGTTGGTTTTATCGACGAGTATTCCTCCACTATCACGTGCGCATAAGCACCGCCGATACCAAACGAACTTATACCGGCCCGGCGCGGATATTTTGGGTTGGGTTGCCAATATTGATTGGTACGAGGGATAACAAAAGGTGTATTTTCCAAACTCACATAAGGATTCAGCTCGCGCAGATGCGGCATGGCCGGAATCGTTTTGTGTTTCATGGAAAGAATGACTTTCAACAAACCGACAATCCCTGCGGCGCCTTCTGCATGACCGATATGTGCTTTAGCGGTAGTAAGCGCGCAACGATTGTGGTGATGGTCCACATCCTTAAACGCAAGTTTCAATCCATTGACTTCGATGGGGTCGCCGAGGGATGTACCTGTGCCATGCGCTTCAATATAAGAAATACTGTCGGCGGGGATGTTGCCAGCCTTGAGAGCCTTTTCGATGACAGCTGCTTCCTGGGTTACATTGGGTGCGGTAAAAGATGCACTGTAACCGCCGTGGTTGACCGCCGCACTTTTGATAACGGCGTGGATTTGGTCACCGTCGCGCTCGGCTTTTGACAGAGGTTTTAATAGTACGGCCGCAACGGCTTCACCGGGCAGATAGCCATCGGCGCGGCTGTCGAATGGATAGCTGCCACCGGATTTGGACAACGCGCCGATGGTGCAGAAATAGCGAAAGTGTAATGGGCTTAACACCAGGTTAGTGCCAGCTACAAATGCCATATCGCATTCGCCGCTACGCAGTGCGCTCAATGCTGCATTAATGGCAACCAATGATGCTGAGCAGGCAGTATCCAGTGGTAAGCTCGGACCTTTCAGGTTCAGATAAAAAGATGGTCGGTTTGCCAGCATGGTAAGGGCATTACCAATACCGAAATAAGGGCTCATCTCGCCCAGGTGACGTACCAGTTCCAACTCGTAATCGTGGAAGCAAGCGCCCACGTACATACCGGTGTTGGTTCCGCGGATTTTATTTGCATAGCCGGCATCTTCGATTGTGTGATAGATAACCTCGAGAAGATGGCGCAGCTGGGGATCGAGGATGGCAGCCTCCTGGGGAGGAATATTAAAAAAAGCTGCATCAAATTTATCAACATCATCAATGAAGCTGCCGCGAGTGCAGTATATAGCATCTGGCACATCCGAATTTTCTTCGCGCCATTTTTTGTATTCAAAATGGTCCTCGGGGATATCGCGAAACAAATCTGTTTGTTCGGCAAGGTTCTTCCAGAATTCGTCAAGATTCTTTGAACCAGGAAATTTTCCTGCCATGCCGATAACCGCTATATCTTCATTTACAGAGTTGTGAGAGCGGCATAAGGTGTTGATATGTTCTTGATCAGATGGCATTGCATTTGAAAACTGATCAAATATTTTATCCAGTGTGAAATCTGTAGCGGAAGTGTTGTTACGTTTTTCAACGGGCTTGGCGGACACCTTATCCTGGCTATCTTCAGTTGATGGCGACGGAGACGAAAAATTAATAGCGTCGGAATGATCTGTTTCCAGAAAATGGGCGAGATCAGTAATGCTTTGGTATTCAAAAAAAACGGTGGGCGGCAATTCGATCCCCAGATCATGTTTGATGTTATCCGCGATGGATACCAAACTGATGGAATCGACCCCCAGATCCATAATGTTGCGTGCTTCATCCGTGCGTTTTACCGCTTGTCCAGTAATTTTCTGGATGCTTGCTTTTAGATATTCAGTAATATTCTTTTGAGGCTTATCAAGGCCAACGTTGTTCGTCTTTTCCATAAATCGCTCCATGTTTACATGTTATGGATTAATTCCAATTAATGAGTCCAGTCTGTACAACGAATGCTGGTGGTATTCGCGAGCCGAGCCCGCTGATTAAAAGTGCCAATCAAACCTTAAGCTGACCATGCTGTCTTTCTCGTAAGCAAGCAAAGCGTGATTCGCTCTGGAAAATACAGAACCTTCTATCTCCAGCGTAAATTGCTTTCCCACTCGACGTGACAACTCCATCTTTATGACTGTTTCCCCGGTTTCCTTGTCTACAATTGCACCCAATAAAGTTGTGGTGTCCTGTAGGTCGTTCAGTGCGATACGCGTGCCCAGGAAAATATCACGGCTAAATACATTGCTTGCTTCACCTCGTTCGTCATATATGTATTCCATCAACAATCCGATATCCGCATTGGTGTCAATCACTTGAAAGAAGGTGTATTCAAATCCGCCTACTGCCGCACGGTAATCTTCATAAAGATTCTGGTTTGCAATAGCTTCAAGTTTCCACAGCCAGGCGTCTGTCGTAAGTTGTAAATCAATACCGAACTGGCGGACCTTGGCATAAACCGGAATTAAATATTTACCGGTTTCATCGGCCTCCAGAAAGGGCTCCCGCCCGATGCCCTCGAACCAATGAAGACCAAGGTCAATGTCACCGACATAATGGCTGTAGCGGATGGCATAATCCTGATGCGCATTTTTCTTTGTTCCTGAATAGCGGGCACTGTCATTATCCACGGGTAGTGGTGTTCGATATCTGCCTTGGGCTGAGGGATAAACGCGTTCGCGAAATACCGGGAGCCAATAGAGTGACAGGTTTCCCCAATCACGAATAAATGCAGCATTTACCATAGGCTGGCCGAGCTTTTCGTCTTGATAAATACTCTCAACCAGGTCCACCTGATTGATGATATTCACCAGATGCCAGGATTCGGTTACTCCCCAATAAACAATATTCACTCCCGCATTCACGTCGACGAATTTGTTATCGTATGACCAATGAAGCTCGCGAATATCGATATGATTACGTTCTTCGTCATCACTGCCAGTTCGGCCGAATGCTTTAAATGAAAAGCTATGTTCGTCACCCCGCCATGTTATTTCAGGTTCCGTCACTATCTCCGGTGAGTTGTTACGCTTCTGGGTAATAAATTTTGGATCATCCCAAAAATAATTCTGCTGTAACCCCACGCTGCCAGAAAATTCTGCGTCAGCGAGCCCGTATATCGGCCACAACAACAGTGCTATGGCCAGAGTAGCTTTCTTCATAGGATATAAATGTACTATTGGATGCGTTTCAAACGGCTTTTATCGAAATCCTGCTCAGTTAATCCGGTATTGAATACATAATCGCCATACAGGAGTGTTGTGCTTTTATTAGTCTGGTGATTAATCATATTCAATGTATGCGCTCTCCAATAGCCAGCGGATCGCAGGTAGTTACTCAAGGTCAGTGTCTTTAGCAGATCGCCTTTTCGATCGTAGAACTCTACCTTGCGCACTTGATATACCTTTTGGTCGATCCACACTAACAGGTGTGAGTAACCGGAAAATTCATATTGCGGAAGTCTTTTTACAAGATCGCAGGTCATATCTTCGCAGGCTTCTTCTCGCACCCATTCGTGGGAATATTTATTCAGCTCCAGAGAAGTAAAATCTTCAAAAGCAAATTCTGACCCGACAAAGGGGCCGGATTTATTTTTCGATGAAATGCGTTTGATTCGCTTAAGGGACGGCAAGTAAAGCCATTGATCATCTGCTTCCAGTATCTTTGCATGAGATAGCAGCGCGGTACCGGAGATATCCTTGGGTTCGTTAAAGGTGACGATACTTTTATCGCCGAGATCTTCATTGGCAACTTCCAATGTTTGTATATGTAGGTTGCGCGAGGCTTCTTCACCGGAGGCATTTTTTAACACCATCTTCAGCTCAACTTCGCTGCTGGTAAATCCTCTGTCTGTGCGATCAGAGCGCGCTGAAATTTCGTAGCCTTTGGTTTCATTCTCGGTGGTCTTTGCGACCGCACTATCTGATGTCGTCATCAGCAACGCACTAATGGCTATCACCAATACACCCAGCGTGCCCTCTGTTGCCATACCTTGGTTTTTAATCATATTTACCTCTGATGTCTTAACGTGTTTTCTGTCATCCAGAAGGACGAGCAATGCTGGCAATAGCAGCAGGTCGAGCAATAAAGCGAGCAGTATTGTGATGGTGGTCAATAACCCCAGATCTGCATTGATTTTGAACGTTGAGCCGGCCATGACAATAAAGCCAGCGATCAGGATCAATGTATTGATGACGATGGCTGGGCCAACATTGTGGAAAGCGTAAGCAACAGCTGCTCGGGCATCTAACATCTTTTCCCGGCGTGCCAGGTCATACTTGGCCAGGAAATGAACGGTGTCATCCACGACGATACCCAGGGAAATAGCCGCAACGGCCGCAACGGAAAAGCCCACTGTACCGACTAACAATGACCAGATGCCGAAAGCGGCAAGGATGGGCAAGCCGTTGGGAATCAGACTCAATAAACCTAATTTAAAGCTGCGCAGGGTGATGATAAGAATCAATGCAATAGCCAGGATCGCCATGATGGTTCCAGCGATCATGCTCTGCACATTGCGGTCAGCAATATAAGTAAACATCACCTGGGCACTGGTCGGCCTGGTTTCTTGCATGTATGCCGGGAAATTAGCCCCGATCCATGCTTGCGTGTTATCCAGGAATGCTTTGGTTTGCGTTGTAGAGGTCTTGCCAAGGGTAACTGTCACACGGGTGGCGGATTTATCGATATTGATGCGATCATTCAAATCGAGACCGTAGGGGAGAGACAATTCATACAGCAACAGGTACTGGGCTGCTTCCGTATCATCGGCGGGTATCTTGTAGAATGTTTGGTTATCGCCATGAACATTTTTGTTCAACCGTTTGACGATATCGGTAATAGAAAAAACATGGACCACATTCGGCTGTTGACGCAGGAAATCGGTAAATTGCTCCAGCTTTGTCAGGTATTCATTACTGCTGATAGCGCCGGATCCGGCGGCAGGAATAGAGTATTCAATGGGATACATACCAAACTTTGTTGTGGCTTGGTCGGTATCATTACGGAATTCTATTTTTTTGGAAAAATAATCGCTCCACTGGTCATCGAACTCAATACTGGGTACAAAGGCTACCAGGCCAAGACTCAGAATGATGCAAAAGCTGGCAAGCACTTTGGTATTGGCGTTCACAAAACTGGCTAGCTTGTCCATCCATCTTTCGCCGAAGCTATCACTCCCGGTTTGTTTGATGCGCATGGGTAGGATAGCCATCAATGCTGGCAACAAGGTGATGGACAATAACCAACCGGCCGCAATACCTGCAGAGGCCATATTGCCTAAATGCCAGTAGGGTGGTGCATCGGAGAAGTTCAAAGCCAAAAAGCCAACAATGGTGGTTAATGAAGTGACCGTGACGGGCATCAGGTTAATGCGCAGGGATTCCACAACAGCCTCATGACGCGACATGCCTTTGCGGATTGCTTTCTTGAATGACAACAGGATGTGGATGGAGTCAGCAATTGCCAGTGTAAGGATAATGATCGGTACCGAATTCGAAATGGGTGTAAGAGGCACACCTGTAAAACCACCCAATCCCATGCCGACGCCAATAGATAAATACACAACGGCAATCGTCATCAGCGTGCCAACAATTGAGCGTAACGCTAGCAATGTCAGTAACACCAGTACGCCATACATGAGTGGGACCAACTGTATGGAGTCCATATACCCCGCTTCAGCAAAAGCGTTATTCAGCATAGAGAACCCGGTCAGCGATACCTTGATGTCAGGAAATTCCTGTTCGATAAGCGCTTTGTATTCGCGCGCTTTTGCTGCTGCGGTTGGTACTTCATACAGGCTTTGGCCGGGGAACTGCATGACCACATTGATTGCCGTTGCTGAACTGTCGGCTTTGATCAATTGGTCTAGCAGCAGTGGTTCATTAATCGCTGTCTCTTTAATACGGTTGATATCTGTCGGGGAGAGATTTTCTGCATTGCTATAAAGATCCTCTACCGTCAGGTCATCATCTTCCGCGTAGGAGTTTTGAAAATTACTGATGGAATCTACCCGATTGGTAAAAGGAATAAGCCAGGCTTTCTCTGTCAGCATTTCTACCGCTTTCAGATTCTCATTGGTGAATACGTTTCCATTTTTGGGTTCCAGCACGAAGAAGAAGTTGTCGTTCTTGACATAGGTCTTCTGAAAATTTTCAAAGGCGGTCAATTCCGGATTGTCGCCAGAAAAAAATACGCGATAGTCTGTTGAAAAGCTGAGTAACTTTCCGCCTGTTCCGATGGCCAGCGCCGCTGCTACGGTAATGACCACAACGATGTAGCGGAACCGGATGACTGACTTAGCCAGACCGATTGCAAACCGGTCAACTACGTCAAAATATTTGGACATGTCACACCCCTGCTTCTTTAATGAATTTATAAATGTGCATAGTTACGCACGCTCCAGATGTTGCCTGGTTTTCTTCCAGGCGTTATTGCTTAAGATCCTTTTGCACACGATGCCAGATGCTTCCAGGTAGACTTCGCCTCGCTCGTCGCAGATAACGGCATCGCATTTCAGTATCTGTTCGTTAAGCAGTACGCGTTTTATCATGCAATAAGAGCGACTGGCCGGCGGCCGATGAAGAACAACTTCGTTAATACTGAAAGGAATGTAAACTGTGGCTGGCTCGTGGAGGAACGCGAATTTTGCACTGACAATCGCGGCATCCAGCCAGGCGGGATGTAGAGAATAGTGAGCGAAACTCTCTAACAGATCCTGGCTGATGTTGATCATTGAAAGTGCCTGGTTTTCACCAACCAATATTTTTTCTACCGTGGTTAACGAACCTTGGTAATCGACACCCTGAGTGCGAAGCAATTGATAGATGTCATGCTTGTCGTAAGCTGTAGTTAAGCTATGGGCCAGTGAATTAAGATCGAGATTCGAAGGATGTCGATCAACGACGGTAATATTGCCGCTGGATGATTTCTCAATTCCGGTGCGGTCACATATCTGGTGGTTGCTCTCAAAAGCTATGCTGCTGGTGTTACTCTGTTGAAGACGAATAGAAACACGCGCATATTCATCCGCGGTTAACGATAAGGGCGAGTAAAACACAATACGCTGAATGCAGTTGGCATGTTTAAACTCGGAGCGCGCGCGCGCAGCCTCCAACCCCATGCTCGGATAAGTTACTCCCAATAACACTTCATCATCAAAAACTTTGTGTTCTCTTAGATAAGCCTCGCCCTGGTGAAAATCTTCATACCACGCGGGCACCTCATCAAGAGTCAATGGTGTAGCTGTATTGAGGGTCTGCGTTTGGCCAACCAAAGGCAGCTGGCGAGGTTCTATCCAGTGGCGCGTGCGGCTAAACGGATAACCCGGAAGACTCATGCGATGTGGCTTTTTATCGCCATAGAGTCGGTGCCAATCAACAACCGCTCCTTGCAACCAGAGGTCACGTAAACTTCCAAGATCATAACGTTCGAGCGCCCGCTCGATATCCGTAGGGGGTATCTCTATATTGTTGTGGTCCACAGCATGGTAAGACCCAACGGGACATTGACCTTTATCTGCAAAATTGGCGAGTACTTTTACCAAGGTATCTTTATCATCGGAGATAACGGCCAGGCGATGATCAAAAGCATCTCGTCCTGCTTGCAAGGTGTAGGCTATATCCGCAAGGTTGGCACCAGATTGCGTGAGGGATCGGCTTAACGATTTGGCATAGGTGCGCAGGTTCTCTGCGGACTTTGCGGACAACAGGATAAGTACAGGTTTAATGTCTTTTTCAGTAACTAAGTCGGGTGCGCGATTTTCAGAATATTCCTCAAGAATAAGATGCGCGTTTACGCCGCCTGCTCCAAAGGCGTTGATCCCGGCGCGGCGCGGCAGGGGATTTCCAGTGGCGTCGGTCAATGTTTCCCAATCCCGGCGAGAGTTCAGCAGATAGAAAGGCGATTTTTTCAGATCAAGATAAGGATTGACATTGTTCAGGTGGATCAGCCCGGGCAGCTTTTTAAATTTAAGACTAAGCAGGACTTTTATGACACTGGCAATGCCGGATGCTGATTCCAGATGGCCGATATTGGTTTTGATTGTGCCTATGCCACAGGCAGGATCAGAAACACCGGATTCTTGCGTAGTAAATTCATTGAAAGCTTTTTTCAATGCGCTGATTTCAATTGGGTCGCCGAGTTTTGTTCCAGTGCCATGTGCTTCGATATAAGAGATCGTAGCGGGATGTACACGGGCATGCGAATAGGCTTCTTTAATTAACTGATACTGGGCTTTCAGATTCGGTGCGGTCAGGGCATTCGCATGCCCGCCATGATTGGTATGGCTTCCTTTAATGACTGCAAGAATATTGTCTTTGTCTGCTATGGCGCGCGTGAGAGGTTTCAATACAATGGCTGCACCACCTTCGCCGCGCACAAAACCATCAGCGCTTTCATCAAATGATTTACAGCGACCGTCGGCACTTAACATATGTGCTTGTTCAAACACCGAGCTGAGGCGAGGGCTCATCATAATGCTGATGCCGCCGACAATCGCTTGTGAGCAAACGCCTGCCTTTAAATCCTGGACTGCCCGGTGAATCGCAACCAGTGAGCTGGAACACAAGGTATCTACCGGCTCACTGGGGCCGGAAAAATCGAATAAATAAGAGATACGATTAACCAGAAATGCATGGTTGTTGCCAAAGCTCATCGCTGGTGAGATATCAACAGCGTTACTGTGCAAGTAATCCGCATAATCGCGATTCGATAAGCCGACATAAAGCCCCGTTCGGGTGCCGGAAAACGCGGATACTCGATAACCGGCATCTTCAATGGCATGCCAAACCAGTTGAATAAAGAGCCGTTGCTGTGGGTCCAGGAGAGCAGCTTCGGTAGCGTCGATACCGAAAAATTCTGCATCGAACTTATCGATATCTTTAACAAAGGAGCCCCAGCGCGATTGGGTCTTGCCACCGCCTTCGGAAGCTTTGCCTGACGCATCGCGCCATGACCAACGGTCCTCCGGGATTTCGCGAATAAAATCCTGCCCATTCCAAAGCTTTAGCCAAAATTCCTCCAGGTTTTCGCTGTCGGGCATCAGTGCTTGCATGCCAATAATGGCAATGTCTTCATCTGCGTAATTATTGTGTGTTTGCCCTGACGCTGCTGCCTCAACCTGCGAGGGCAGAATGGCCGGTGGGTAGGGAGCTTCGGCAATCTTCATAGCCGTCTCCCGGGAGGGGGTTGCTGAACACAGGTTCCCCAGGGATGCCCCAATCTCTGCCTGGTATTCTGCTAATAGGTAATCAGCAAATTCTGCAAGCGTGTGGTATTCAAAGAGCACAACGGGCGTGATGTCAGTCTTGTAGCTGGAATTGATTGCAGAAACAAACTCCGTATTTGATATGGAATCAAAACCATAGTGGGTCAGATGGGTGTTATCAGAAATCTTACCTGCAGGAACTTTGGTGATGGATGATGCAAGGTCTTTCAGATTGGCTAGCAGAAGATCACGTAGCTGTTGTGGACTAAGGGTATTCGCGGCAGGTTGTACATCGATTGCTGGCGGTGTGCCGGTCGACGCAAGTTCAGCGAAATAGCCGCTTATCGTGTCTGCATATTCATTGGCAATATGTCTTGCAACTTCGCGCAATGTACTGTGTTCAAAGAAGATAATCGGCGTCAGGTCTGTACCAAAGGTATTATTAATACTGGTTGCTAACTCGGTATTTGCAATAGAGTCAAAGCCTAATTCGGCAAGGACTGAGTCGCCATGGATACTTGCCGAATTGAGTTTAAGGAT
>CAMPIG010000049.1 GCA_946886255.1 uncultured Cellvibrio sp.
ACTGCCCGCGAGGCAGGTTGGACCTGGAAAATTCCATTGCAGCATCGCACAGGCAATGGTTATGTGTTTTCAAGCCAACACTGTACGGATGAGAAAGCGATTGATACCTTGTGTAAAACGGTCACAGGGAAACTACTCAATGAGCCGAGAGTCATTCCGTTTACCACCGGGCGGCGCAAAAAAATATGGCACAATAACTGTTTGGCCTTGGGACTTGCATCGGGTTTTCTTGAGCCGTTGGAATCCACCGCCATTCATCTGGTGTATAAAACTCTGGTTCACTTTATTCGACATTTTCCCGATCGGGATTTTGAATCCTATACAGAACAGGCCTTCAATCAAAAAATTAATATTGATTATCAAGAGATTCGCGATTTTATTATTTTGCATTATTGCACCAGCGGGCGTGATGACACTGAATTCTGGCGTTGGTGTCAGACTATGCCGATACCCGATTCCTTACTAGAAAAAATCAGTTTATTCCGCGAGCGCGGCCAGATAGAAGATGTTCCCAGTCAGTTCTTCTCTATTGATAGTTGGTGTTCTATTCTGGAGGGCATGAAGGTGCGTCCAAAGAAATATCACCCCTTGATTGATGCATTTAACGAACAGTATTTAGCTGAGTTGATGCAAGAGAGTTCGCGTAACGTCCGTGAAACCGTTATAAATATGCCAATGCATGACGATTATATTCGGCAGCACTGCGCCGTAAAAAGCGCCGGTGAGTAAAATGATGACGGCATATAAACAAATTCCAGAATACCAACAGCTTGATGCTACCCAGTTTTTTGAGCAGATCGCACCTGAGCAAAAACCGGTGGTTATTCGTGGGTTCGCCAAAAATTGGCCACTCGTAGCGGCAGCGCAAAAAACACCGCAGGATTTTGCCGCCTACCTCATGCGCTTTTACACGGGCAAAAAAGCCCGCATTTTTGTTGCGCCACCTGCCGCCAACAAGCGCTTTTACTATAACGACGATATGACCGGTGTGAATTACCTGAGTGGTGAGGAGCGTGTGGATTTATTTTTGGGACGACTGTTGGAGTTGATCGACAGGGAGGTGTATCCCGCCATTTCCATGCAAAACTCCTTGCCCAAAGAATTGTTGCCGGGCTTGGTCGACGAGAACCCCTCCGGCTTTTTCCCTGAGGTGGAGCCGCGCTTGTGGATAGGCAATGAAGGCATCGTCAGCGCCCACTATGATGGCTCTGACAATATTGCTTGCGTTGTCGCCGGGCGTAGGCGCTTTGTGTTGTTTCCGCCGGAACAGGTCGGCAATTTATATCCCGGCCCGCTCAATTTCACCCCGGCTGGCGCACCTACTAGTATGGTCAACTTGACCGAGCCGGATTTTGAGCGCTATCCCTATTTCAAAATTGCACTAGCCAATGCTTGTTCTGCAGAGCTTGATCCAGGTGATGCGATTTTTATCCCCATGCTTTGGTGGCATCATGTTGAGTCACTTGAAAAAGTTAATGCGTTGATGAACTACTGGTGGAACGGTTCTTCTGCCAAAGGCTCAGCACCACCAAGCCCAATTGACAGTTTACATATTGCCCTTTTAGCTATGCGTGATTTGACTCCTAAACAGCGCAACGCGTGGCGCAGCATGTTTGATCATTATTTATTTAGGCAGGGTGTTGATCCGGCTTCCTATATTCCTGAGCACCAGCAGCATGTCCTGGGAAAACTGTCTCCAGAGTATGTCAGAGCTATCAAAGATAACTTTATTGAGAAGTTAAAAAAGTAGTGGCTGTGTTGAGTGCTCAATCGTGAGTTTTAGAATATGACAATTGAAAATAAAAAGCCTAAAAAAATTCTCATTGTTGGTGGTGGCACCGCAGGTTGGATGGCTGCTAATTTATTGGTTTCCCGTTGGAAGGATGTAGAAATCTATCTATTGGAATCTACAGATATTGGCATTATTGGTGTGGGCGAGGGATCTACACCGCATCTAAAATTCTTCTTCGATGCAGCAGACATTTCTGAGTCGGAGTGGATGCCTCGCTGTAATGCCACTTATAAAAATGGAATTTCGTTTGTTAATTGGTCGTCTGTCCCCGGGTTTGAATCCTATTTCCATCCGTTTCCAGCGCAAACGGATGATATTTTCACTGTTCCAGTGTTCTTCAATAATATTAAAGCGCGGATGCAGGGCAGTAACGCGAATGTACATCCCGACCACTTTTTTTTAGAAACTTATCTCACAAGAGATAATCTCGGCCCTATTCCTGCGGAAACCTTCCCGTTCGGAGTGGCCTATGGTTATCACTTTGACTCTACGCTCTTGGGGCAGTTTCTTGCCGAGAAGGCTACTAGCCGAGGCGTTAAAAGGATTTTTGGCACATTAACTGAGGTGCTACATGATTCGGATGGTGCATTAACTGCAGTCAGATTGGGTGATGATAGCTTTTTGGACGCGGATTTTTTTATCGATTGCTCCGGGTTCAGATCGTTGCTCCTGCAAGGTTCATTGAAGGCCAGTTTTAAAAGTTTTAAAGAAAATTTGTTTAACGATGCGGCAGTTGTGATGCCGAGTGTCATGTCGGAAACAATTCCGCCTGAGACAAGATCAACAGCTCTGTCCAGCGGTTGGGCATGGAAAATTCCGCTAACGAATCGCTTCGGTAATGGCTATGTCTATAGCGCTGACTACATCACACCAGTTCAGGCTGAAATAGAACTAAGACAACACCTGGGGTTACTTGATAGTGATGTTGCAGCAAGGCACCTCCAGATGAACGTCGGTCGCGTTGAAAAGCATTGGGTGAAAAATTGCGTAGCCGTAGGTTTGTCCCAAGGGTTTATTGAACCATTAGAAGCCACTGCATTGGCGTTGTCTTTTGACACTATTTCACGGTTTATGACGCATTACGAGAATGGGTTATATACCAATAAATTTCAGGATGAGTTTAACAAGGAAATTAACGCGAAGTTCGATGGTGTCAGAGACTATATTGTCTGCCATTACAAGGTTAATCAAAGGCAAGATACCGACTATTGGCGGGATAACGCAACCAATACTAACTTATCGCAAAACCTGAATAAAATATTGCACTTCTGGAGCAATAGTAAAGATTTTGCAAAGGACATGTATATGAATAATTTGGTGCTGAGTTATCAGCCAAAGTCATGGGCCTGCTTGTTGGCCGGTTACGGTGTTCTCCCTCCATTGAGGGTTAGCGAGGAAAGTGCGCGCTACAAGTCATCACAGGATATGGACCAACTCGCCGATTTTATTCGCCGGTGTGGACTGAACTTTAAAAAGCATAACGAGCTACTTATTTAATCGGGTTATTTGGTCGCAGGTAGCTAATATCTACTGATTGAAATCATAGTCGATCAGGTTCAATATAGCTGAACCTTGATCCAGCTATATTGGTGAGACTGTAATTAAATATGTGTAACTGTTTATCATTAACCCAACCTAAGGGAAGGATAAACAGTTACACAGATTTAATAACAGTCTCTTAATATGTATGTTTTGCGTTAAATCCTAGAGCAACCGAAAAGCCCAATAATAATAATGATATAATGATATAAATAACAGCGAGATTGTTCATGCTCAAAAATCTGCCCATTAAATTAACTTCATCAAAAATTTTCATATTAGGTCTATTCTTTTGAAAAAATATGAAATTCATAAAAAAGAAAGATACGTAAAACAAGATAATAACGTATATGGGAATGTCAAAAGCTCGAGAAGTCAAATCACTTTTGAACGACACATCAAACAATAATAGAGCGGTAACCATATTTAGCGGGATTATAGTGCTTATCCCTAAACAAGCATAATAAATCGGATTGTTGTTAAAACCATTCATTTTCTGTGAAAGAGAATAAAATAGTAAAAAAATGAAATAATAGAATCGTAACATTTTTAACATCCCGAAATTTTGCAGGCGAAATCTACTGGTTTATCTACAAGATAATATGTTGCTGTTGGTGAATATTGAAGTAAAGTAGATGTTCCGTAATATGTTATGCCGCCGACCATCCCCACTTTTCCAGCAACTAGTGCACCTATACTAAAGGTGATATCCACGCCAGATTTTGCAACACCAAAACCATCACCCGATCTATATGCGCTCATGCCCTGATAAAGACTTATCGATGTGCCCAGAGCAAACACTCCTTTGGAGGCCCCATTAATTATTCGCATTCCTGACCGTAATCCGTTTTGATAATTAAATCCATTCCATTTGTTTTCTCGAATAATAGCTAATTGTCCTTGTTTAGCTGTATACGTTAAATACATACCCGTAAGCCCTAGCAATTGATCAATACCTCCATTAGTAGCAGCAAAGTCATCTAAAGTTAACCCAGCATTTTCAACTTCACCCCCTTCACTTACACCATTTTCAGCAACTCCATTTCTCGCAGTAGCCGCATTAAATACTTGAGCGTTGATGTTTGCGACAACCGTTTGACCATTCTCCACATAACTAAATGATGTAACTCCTTGCCCCACCAGTTCGCTCACAAAAGCTTGCATCTGTTGTTGGCTAAACATCACCTGGTTATTGCTGGCGGTGATGGCATCATTCCATCGCTGAAGCATAATGCTTTCAAGGCTTGGTCCTGTAACAACCATTTCCTCTGCAACCCGTTGATGCAACTCATGTGCAAAGTCCTGATGAAAAGGATGAGAAGCCCGAGAACGACTGTACCCACTCGGATCGTTATAGCTCAGCGGATTATTAAATACATAACTGTAACGATTAAAACTCTGCGTGTTATAAGGCGACTGCACATATAAGTCAGCACTCAGGAATCGTCCAATACCGGGGTCATAAACCCGTCCACCCATATGCACCAGATTGTGGGTATCCAAGTATTCATGACCGGTATAACCCTTCGTCGTCCTGAACACATTGAGTTCGCCCGTCGCAGGGATGCTACTTTGCCAATCCGCCTGTTGCCTTTGTCCCCAGACACCAAAACTCATCCGGTTGAGCAAATTGCCATTCACATCGCTCATCGCTTCCGTTGAACCCAGGTGGTCCTTGTGCAGGTAGGTGATTTCGGTGGTGCTGCCTGTCATGGTCTGCATCATAAAGCCATCGACATAACTTTTCTGCGTTACGCTGCCAGTGGTGGTGTCGACAATTTCTTCATAGGCTCCGCCGTTGATGACGTAAGTCGTTTTACCACCGCTGACCTGTTTGAACCGCTCATGGTTGGGGCCGTAGCTGAAACTGGTGGTGCCATTACTGCCAGTGATACCGAGCGGTTTGTTGAATACATCGTAGATGATTGTCTCACCACTGCGGCTGGTCATGTTGCCGTATTTATCATAGGCATAGGTTTTGTAACCTGGTGTACCGGAGGTGCCTGAACTGGTGATGGCATGGACACCGGCATTACTGGTGCGATTGTAGGCCAGGGTACCCAGATCGCTGCGGTAGGTGAGGTTACCCAGGTCGTCGTACTGGTAATCCAGGATACGGCTGAACAGTCCCGAGGTGGTGCTGGCGGTGACCCGGTTGAGGGCATCGTAAGCAAAGCTCTCGGTGGTATTTTCAAATGCAAGGCCGTTGTTGTCGCTGCGCCGTGTGGTACGGCTGTGCAGGTTGCCGAGACTGTCAAATTCATAGCTGAGGGCCTGGATATCCCCGTGCAGGTCGTTGACCGTATTGTTTGCCGTCAGTCGCCCGCTGGTGATGCCTGACAGGAGGCCGTTGTTACCCGCATAGGTGTGCGCTGTCACCACTCCATTACCATAGAGTTCGTGGGTTAACTGGCCACGCTCATTGATGACATCACCCAGGGCCCACAGGATCTTATCTGTACTGCCGGTAATGTCCCGGGTCCGCACGTGCAAGCCACTGGCGTGGTAGTCGCGGCTGATGCTCAGCCCGCCTGGGTAGGTGGTGGTGGTGGTAGAGCGGCTGAAGCTGTCATAGCCGTAGGTAAAGATCCGGCTGCCGGTCATGCCGGTAATACTGGTCGTCAGTGTCTGCACACGCGACAGGTGGTCATAGCCAAAGCTTTCGGTGATGCCGTTACCGGATTGGCTGGCCAGTAAGCCGAGTTGCCCCGGTGCATCCCATGCCCAACTGTAGTTGGTGGCATTGCCACTGACAGGCTGGTCAGTACGCCCGGTTTGTCTGCCTAATGCGTCGTAGGTGTAGGTGATGGATTTGGTGTGACCGGTCAAGCCGGGCTGCCAGGTTTGTCGACGCAACTCGCCGAAGCCGTTGTAGGCAAAGCTGATCACACCCGCATCCGGGTCGGTGATGCGGGTCTTGTTGCCGGCCAGGTCGTGCACGACGGTGATGGTGGTCAGGGCGTTGTTATCTACCACCGTGGTCTTGAGGTTGCCCTGGGCATCATAGATGTAATCCACCGGGGTGTTCCGGGCGTCCACCACCTGGGTGACCTGCCCGAGCGCATTGGTGTAACGGCGGGTGATCTGGGTATCGTTGCCGTTGGGTGTTACAACGGTGACCGTTTCTGTGGTGTTGAGCAGCGTTCCCTCACGGCTGTAGCCCACACTCGTACTGCCACCATCGGGGCCGGTAACGGTGTTGGCCCGGCCCAGCGCATCGTAATGGCTGTAGGTCGTCCAATAACTGGCGGTGCCGGTGAAGGGTTCGGACACGCGGTGGAGATAACCTTCGGCGGTGTACTCGGTATCGCTTTTCACGACCGTCTGATCAAGGCTATAGGCTTGACTGCGCACCACCCGTTGCAGGCTGTCGTAGTAAGTGATAGACAGCGGCGCACCCAGCTTGCCCGGCTCGTTAGGGTGAGTAACACGGGTGGCGGTCAGATAGACCGCATCGGTCGGGCAGGTGACCGGTGCGGTTGCACAGTACCAGGATAACAATTCGGTTAGGGTGCCGTCCGCTGCGGTTTCCTGCACGTTGCGGCCAAGGGAATCGTAAACACGGCCGCTGATCAGGCCATTGGGATCGGCTTCCTGATTCACCTTGCCGAAGCGTTCGTCATAACTGAGTGTGGCGATATGGCCCGCCGCATTGGTGACCGTGGCCGGATAGATCGTCTTCTCGAAATCACTGAACATCGTTGTACGGGCGGCGGTATTGGTACCATCCAGGTCTGCTGTCACGGCCCCGCTGTCAATAATAATGCCTTGTTCATTGCGGTTGGTTGTGGTGACCACTTCCAGTGCGGTGTCTTCAAATTCCGTTTGCTGATACACATCGAACTGGGCATTAGGTACAAACGTACTGGTGACGGTGCGCGGATTAATGCCGCCCGCTTCTGTTGACGTCACAGTGGTTTCGGTAATGAAATCATCCGGGCAGTCCTCATTACCAGCATTCGAAATGGTGTTCGTTAGGGTGGTGGTTCCCAGATCCCCCGTAACGCTGGTGCCGGATAAACCCGTCCCCACAACTGTCGTGCGGCTGGTCAAATTGCCACAGGCATCGTAGCTGTTATCTATTTTGCTCACCGCCAGTGGATTGCTCTGTGAGCTGGTCAGGAGTTGATAATCCTGCTGGAGGCTGTAGTCGAGATAAGGGAAGCGCCCATTGCTGCTATGGGTGGTGTAATGGTTCTGCGTATGGCTGATCAGGTTGCCGGTAGCGCTGTCTTTCACCAACACTTCACTCACGCGCCCGGTGTAGGGAAACGTTTGCAAATAGTGCGTTGCGGTTTCTACGTTGCTACCGGTATTCGTGGTTTCGATTTTGGCAAAGCCGAGGAAACCACGACCTTGCAGATCGCGTTTTCCGCCAACGTAATTGAAGTAGGTGTGTACCTGGCCACCGATGCCGTTACTCACAGACAGTTTTTTCACCACCTGCATGCTGCGGTCAACAGGTGCTTGCGGGAAAGTGGTTGGTGTACTGTCCGGTGTGTAAAGTGGTTTGCCGTTGTTGTCGTCATCAACTAACGGACTGTAGTCCAATTCGCTTTCTGCGCCGAAACCGTCGGTGATTTTGATGAGCAGGTCGGGTTGTTGTTGTTTGGCATAGTAAGCTGCACTACCGAAGATCAAATCGGGGATGCCGTCGTTGTTGATATCACCCCGAAAAGGGTTGATTGTCTCTTCCCTGGGAGCTATTTCTAACTCTATCAAGTAGTCAAGATTGCCCATAAACGGATCGACACCGCCATTGGTAAATGACAGGACTCCATTCATGTAGGAGCCATAGAATACTCGCGGGATGCGCTCACTAGGGCCTCCGGAATAAAACACAATAAAGTCATGCACTCCATCCTTGTTGTAATCCATCACAAAAGAATATTGTCCAAGAGCGGTATTACCCAAAGGAACAATACTTGCGCTGGCGGGGATTAAAGGCCGTTGCGAGAATGAAAGGCCATCGCCTGTCGATAAACGAACTGCCCATTGTTGTGGTAGTGAATGGCTATCTGCATAGAGCACATCCGCATGACCATCACTATTGATATCTATCCAGGAATGCCAAAAACCGATATTAGATGTGTATTGCAAGTAATCAGGTGCCCAGCCAAGTCCGATTGTTTTGACTGATGGTGATGCTGAGCTAACCCGCATTCCACTGCTGATGCCACCGAATTTATCCACCTCATTGGCATAACCATAGAGCACATTATTATGGCGCCCCTCGTGTAACCCATGAAATGTCACACTAGTTTGATCCAGAAGGCCATCATTATTGATATCCACAAAATGGGGCTGAATGCCAAAGTTAGTGGCGGGAGCGTTATAAGAAAGCCCAACCGTTGCTGTAGACTCGACGAATGACGCATCATCCTGCTGAGTCCAGAAGTGACCGCCGATATAGAGATCCGTTAAGCCATCGTTATTTAAATCCACCGTGTGGACCTGCGGCAGCTTTGTCTTCAACACTGAAACAACCGTCGAGTGAGTTACCGAGCTTGCAGGAGACATATGGATTATTTTGACATCCACATAGTCTCCCCGAACCACTCCCCTGACTGTGTATTTTCCAAAGCGGGTCTGGATAGTACGAACAAATTTATCTTCACTATCATTCGCTGCAACAAATCCACTGGCAGAGCCCCAAGCCACTATTTTTTTCTCGCCAATCACATCGGCGAAGCCATCATTATTTATGTCTTCGTAAAAAGAATCTGCGTAGGCGGGTGATACTGAAGTTTCATATCCAAGCTCTCCCGCTTGCCATTCAAATTGCAACGGTTGTGCACACTGCCGGGTTCCGGTCACGGTAAAACCACAATCACGAATTGCGTCAACCAGATGACGATTGGTGGTTACACTGAGCTGGTAATCAATGTCGTATTCCCTGACTTTTGTGCCGGTTGTTGGAGCGCTGTTATTGGTTACTCCAATGTAGGTGGTGATTTTATCCAGTAATTTTGTGCGCTCGTATTTGTGTCCACCGTCATAACCCCACGGGGTGTTACCGGTGCGGTCAATGTAACTAAACACGACGGCGGCTTCCGGCTCCCAGGTGATATGGGAGGGATAGTATTCACCTTTCTCCGTATCCCTTAGGTAATGCACCTGATAGCTGTTGCCATAGCGGTCCTCCACCTTGTCCAGTGCCCATACCTTGATAGGGCCATTGGATTGACCGGGTGCGTAGATACGACTGTTCTGGCTATCAGTTTCCCGCCCGAAGGTTAAGGTGCGACCATCTTTTGTCGTGAGGGTGAAATATTGGTGGCCGCCCTGGTAGGAACCCTGAGCCTGAATG
This sequence comes from uncultured Cellvibrio sp., assembly GCA_946886255.1. Next base: position 9,642 of record CAMPIG010000049.1, read on the forward strand.
CGAGTGAAACTGTCAATCTCTGTTTGGTATTCGGCATTGGCCGCCCAGTAAGTACTGTCATTGGCCGACGTGGTGCTGTCCGCAATGACCAGCTTCTGACCATCCAGACATAAACGATCACCGTGAGTGTATTGCGGATTGGATTTCTGAGCCTCTGCACCTTCTGTCGCAAAGGTCGTACGGCATCGATGGATGGATGACAAACCACCCAATGACCAACCAACCCCCATCACGCCATCGCTATTGTGGCTGGTGTAGCCGAGGCTCAGGTTTGGCGCCAGGTCGCGAATGGCCGGTGGTAACTCAATGGGAACGTTATAGCTGGCGGTTCCGCCACTTACACTGAGGGAGCCCTGTGTGATAGCCACGAACTCGCCATTACCCAAGGCTGTCACACCACCGGACAAGGTGTAATCGAAATCTGCCGGCACATCACTCATGTCGAAGGGACTGTTGATGTCCGCCGGAATAGAAATTTTTACGGGTAAGCTGTGTTCGCCGCCGTGAGCATCCGTGACTTTGACGGTAACGGTCGCTAAACCGCTTTGACCCGCTACCGGTGTTATTTTCAAGGTGCGGGACGCGCCACTGCCTCCAAGTACAATACCGCCAGGAGCGATCAAACTTGTCTTATCCGACGATGCCGTGACGACAAGAGAGGCTGCTGGCGTTTCGAGATCCCCGACCGTGAAATTCAAGGTTGGCGTAGCTGTACCCATCGCAATTCGCTGGGCAGGAATGGGCGAGATGGTCGGCCTGTCATTCACACTGGCCACATTAACCCTGAAAGATCGAGGAATCGTGGTTTGTCCATCCGATACGCGCACAGTGATGTTAGCTGAACCATAAGCATTGGCTTTCGGGGTCACGCGAATAGTGCGCGTTGCGCCGCTGCCGCCCAATTGAATATTCGCCAGAGGGATCAACGCATCATTATCGGTAGCCGCTGTGACAACGAGTGAAGCTGCCGCTGTCTCTTCATCCGCCACCGTAAAAGACAACACCGGAGAGGATTGATCTTCCTGAATAAATTGTTCAGGTATAGCTGATAATGTCGGTGGATCGTTGACTGCATTAACGGTTAGCGTTGCCGTTTTGGAAGAGGTAGAAGGTCCCTGTCCAGTGCACGTAAAGACTGCATTTATTTGCTGGCTTGCACTTAAAATTGACGGAGCCGTGTAAGTTACACTGCCTGAGATGCCGCTAACACCAGCGATACCGGTAGCGCTACAGGTGTGGGCGTTGGTTGCACTCCAGGTTAGCGTGGCGGTATTGGCATTGCCACTGGTTGGGCTTTCGTTGATCATTGCCGGGTTGAAGCTGGCAGTGATGACAGGCGCCGGAAAAGCAACCACAACCGTGCGAACGTCTGCCGTTGAGCAGGTTGGATTGCCGTCGGGTGGACCACCGGCATGGTAACAATCCAGTACCTGGTAAAGGTAATTACCATTTTGAGTACGGGTATCTGTATAAGAACCCGAGGGGCTACCCTGTTCAATAAAGGTGGTCCAATTCCCCGCATCATCACGCACACGAAGGCGCACAAACTCACGGGCATTGGCCCAACTCATTGCCACCACACCGTTATGACTGGCTGTAGGGATACTAGTAAAAGCCACCGGTAGGTCATTGACAGTGACCACAAAGCTCCGACTGGCGCTCAGTTGCCCATCTGACACGGTTACCGTAATGGTGGCAGAGCCTATTTTATCCGCAAGTGGCGTCACTTTGATGGTACGTGAGCCGCCCGAGCCGCCCAGAACAATCCTGTTGTTGGGGACCAGCGCCGTATTGCTGGATGTAGTGGTCACTGACAAGGAGCCTGCTGACGTTTCAACATCGTCCACGGTAAAGCTTCGAGCACCTATATTCTGATTTTCATCAATGGTGACACTGGCAATAGCCGACATAGTCGGTGCATCATTGATCGGGTTAACGGTAACTGTGAAGGTCTGATGTCTGGATTTACCGTGAGCATCAGTGACGTTTACTGTGATTGTCGCAGAACCATGCGCATTGGCTGCCGGCGTGACAACCAACGTACGATTGACTCCACTACCACCCAATACTAGGTTGCTGTTGGATATCAGACTGGTGTTGCTGGATGTAGCGGCAACAACCAACGACACGGGTGAGGTTTCTTCATCCGCGACGGTAAAAGCAATCGCACCTGTGCTGGTGTCTTCGTTGATGGTGCGATCAGCTATCGTTGAAATAACAGGTGTGTCATTGACCCAATTGACGTTAACGGTGGCGTTTGCCGTTGCGGTGGTTGAGCCTCGTCCGCAGGTCACAGAGATATTAACCGGCTGATTGCTGCTCATTGAGCTGGGAGCTGTATAGGTCACGCTGCCAGAGGTGTTGCTCACACCACTGATACCCGTGGCACTACAACTGGTTGAATTGGCAGAGCCCCAGGTCAGTGTCGCTGTGCCACCTTCATTGATAGTGGTTGGTGATATTGAAGCGGTAACCGTAGGTGCAGGGAACGCCACTACGACTGTACGAACGTCTGCCGTTGTACAAGTTGGATTACCGCTGGGCGTACCGCCAGCATGGTAACAATCGAGTACCTGGTAAAGGTAGCTGCCATTGAGGGTACGGGTATCTGTGTAGGACCCCGATACCCCGCCCTGCTCAACAAGCGTTGTCCAGTTCCCCGCATCATCACGTACACGCAGGCGCACAAATTCCCGGGCATTGCTCCAACTCATCGCAACGACACCGTTATTGCTGGTAGCAGGGATACTGGTAAAAGCCACCGGCAAATCATTCACTGTTACAACAAAACTTCTGGTCAGCGATAGAAGACCATCTGACATCCTGACCGTGATGGTGGAAGAACCATGTTTATTCGGCAAGGGAATGACTTTAATGGCGCGCGCCGTACCCGACCCTCCCAACTGGATATGCGAGCTGTTCAGCGGTACCAGTGCGGTATTACTTGAACCCTCTACTGACACCACCCATTGCGCCGAGGGAGTATCAATATCATTTACCGTAAAGCTGGTCGCTTCTGTTGCTTGGCTCTCTTCGATAGTGACATTAGGAATGTTGGAAATTGTCGGGGCATCGTTGACCGAATTAACTGTCACTGTGAAGGTCCGCTGTGCGGATTTACCGTGAGCATCAGTAACTTTTACCGTGATCGTTGCGGAACCGTGCGTATTGGCGGTGGGGGTCACGGTAATTGTGCGATTGGCTCCACTGCCACCTAACACCAGGTTGTTGTTGGGTATCACACTGGTGTTGCTGGATGTGGCAGTGACCGCCAGCGAGCCAGCAGCAGTTTCTTCGTCGTTGACAGTGAATGCAATACTACCTGTGCTGTTGTCTTCATTAATGGTGCGATTAGTGATTGTTGAAAGCGTTGGTGCGTCATTCACCCACTGCACTGCGATAGAGGCATTGGCCGTCGTAGTGGCTGCACCATTGAAACAGCTAACAGGAATAGTTACCGTCTGGTTGGCCGACATCGCCGTCGGCGCTTGGTAGACGACGCTGCCTGATGGGCCGCTGACACCACTGATACCGGTAGCAGCGCAGTTGGTTGCACTAGTTGAACTCCATGTCAGTGTTGCCGTGCCATTTTCGCTGATCGTGGTTGGTGAGAATGTGGCTGTGACGGTAGGTTGTGGAACGCTTATGGTCACCGCCGCGCCTGCCCCCGCACTACAAGTCGTGGAACCACTGACTACGCGGCAGTCGGTGAAGTTGTATATATAAGTTCCTGGCTGTGTTTTTTGTAAGGCCATGGAGCCTGTCCGTGGCTTATCCTGCGGTTGTGACCACACGATTGTTGTTGTACCCAACGCCATAAAACCCTCATTAAGCCTCACAAAGTTGTGAAGACCGCTCCAGGTCACGGTAAATCTGCCATCTGATGTCGGGGTGGAAATCGTGAGTGTGGCCTGCGCACTCACTTGGCTGCAAACAAAGAGCAATGCAATAAACAAGAAGAGAGAGTTTATCTTTGTGCAGAACCAGTTATTAAGAGGGGTTCGAACAAGCCGAAGAATATTTGACATAAGCATTGAAAAAAAATCCTTTATTTAAGTCGCACTTACATGCGTAATAAACTCGGAATGCAGGAGTTTGTATAAACCTGTCACCAATGAAGGCGAAACAAAAACGAGCAATACCTTTCACAAGGAAGCAGTTGTAAATATTGAGGAAGATAGAAGCGTGGCGGTGGCTCATCACTCCCTGTATCAATAAACACTCCCAATCCCTGAAACCCCGCTGAGGCTGGATAGTGCAGAATGGCACAAATATTAGCCAAATGGACAACGTTGTCAACGGGCGGTGTGAAATTATTTTCTTAATTGAATTCCTCACGTCTAGTTTTCCGTTCATTTTTTTCATTGTGGTTCGTTTTTTGTTGCTGGAAGTACGACTTTAAGTAGAACAAGTACGACTTTAGGAGGCTTGTAGAACCCCGAAAACGCCAATGTTAGATTCGAAGGTGCCTCCCCATGGCAGTGTTGGCTCTGCATTTGTCTTTGTTCCTTCAGAGTAAAGCTATCGTCAACTTGCATATGAGGGTAAGGGAGCGCTGCTGGTAAGGCAGGGTTTTCCTTCAAAAACTAACTAAAGGTGTACCAAGAAAAGGGGTTGGATATGCTGCAATATAAAGATCCAGGCAGGGCTTTAAGAGGTATTCGGTTCAAGAGATCATTGCTGGCAATGTCGGTCATGGCATTAAGTGCACCTTCATTTCGCAAGTAGCGAATGAGGGTGAAGGTCTGTAAGAAATTGTTGTTCTCGGGATGAAAACCAGTCTCGAAAATGCGCAGGACATTAAACGGGAACAGCCTATATCTCGCTTATAAAAAAACTTGTGTATAGGTGGCGGGATCGCATTAGCCGTGGGCTTGCTTTGGAATCTGGTTATGCCCATTAACAAATCTCTCTGGACCAGTTCGTTTGTTATCTATACTGCCGATTATTTTGCATTTGTTTTGGCGCTTTTTATCTGGTTGGTTGATATCCGTGGTCATCACACCTTGGCAAAACCGCTGGTAGTTTATGGCAGTAATCCGTTATTTATTTATGTTGTATCTATTTTCTGGGTGAAAATTTATTACCTTTTCCCCCTCGGTGCTTCAGGAAACCTATATCAATCGTTCTTCGTTATGCTCAATCAATGGATGGATGCTCGGAACGCTTCTTTGCTGTTCGCAATAATCCACGTCATATTATCTGGTTTATCAACGTTTTATTATTTAAGCGAAATATTTTTATCAAAGTATAATCAGTAAAATCCAAAGTTAATGCTGATTTAAAAGTGTGAGTTAGTCGATATTTGTTGTTTTTTCGCTGATCACCATTTTGGCTTTAACGTTTTATTTACGTCAAAAAAGCAGTAGCGCTTTCATTTAAAAAAGTGGGACGTCGGTTTTATTCATTGGCAGTCTATCCGTCGGACGGGTGAATAAACCGCTTATCGAGTATTGTGCTGGTAAGTCGTTCGACTTTTAGTAAAGCCGGTACGGATACCAGCGCGTTGTTGCACCGTGTTTATGTGAGTGTTAGCTTTCTGTTGCACGCGGATAACGGTGCAAACCAGACAGGCAGTTATGTTAACAATAATAGGTTGGAGATAATCCTATGAATTTTTTTCGGCAGAAAAATCGGTTAAACCCGCGTTCAAAATCGCTGGTCTATGGTGTGTTAAGCGCATTTGCCTTTGGCGCATTTGCCCAGATAGCCAATGCGCAGACTAAAGTGGTTGGTTACATTCCCTCTTACAAAAATATGACAACGGTGGTCGACAGCATCGATCTCAGTAAGTTAACGCACATCAATATTTCATTTCTGAATCCCAATGCCAGCGGTACAGTCATGAGCGGCGGTGATCCCGTGTGTATGGCGGGCGCTTTTGGGGGTAATGCTGCGGGCTCTGAATTGAGTTATGTGGTGCAAAAAGCCCATCAGGCTGGTGTAAAAGTATTAGTATCCGTGGCGGGCGGCGTTATTCCGAGCTGTTCTGGCAATTGGGCAACCCTGCTGCAACCCGCTAACAGAACAACAGTAGTCAATAACCTGTTGCAGTTCGTGAATTATTTTAATCTGGATGGTTTGGACATCGATATTGAAGGAGCACTGCTGACCAACATTGACAATGCAGGTAATTACACACCGTTTATCCAGGCGCTCCGCAATGGTTTGCCCTCGGGTAAATTATTAACCTCGGCAACGGCGTCTTATGTTGGCGGTATGGTACCAACGTCTTCGTTACCCTATTTCGATTTCGTGAACATCATGTCCTATGACGCCATAGGTCCGAGTTGGGGAACCCCGGGTATTGAACATTCCTCTTACAGCCAAGCGGTTTCTCATATTAATACCTGGAAATCTCGCGGATTAACTAAAGACAAACTGGTGCTGGGTGTGCCTTTTTATGGTTATGGCTTTGGCAGTTACGCAGCTGATTATAGTTTTGCGCAAATTGTCAGCCAGTTTGGTGCATCGGCAGCGCAAAATGATGTAATCGGCAGTGTATGTGCAGGTTGCAGTTACATCACTTACAACGGCATCCCCACGATTCGTAGTAAAACCCAACTAGCACTGCAAGAGGGTTCTGGCGTGATGATTTGGGAGATGTCGCAAGACGCTACGGGTGCTAACAGTTTGTTGTCTGCCATTCATAGCGAGATCGGGCAGGGCGGCGGTTCTTCTTCCAGCTCCAGTTCCAGTAGTTCATCAAGCTCCAGTGTGAGCGGGCAGCAATGCAATTGGTGGGGTACCATTTATCCCATTTGTACACATATCACCACGGGTTGGGGCTGGCAGAATAATGCGGATTGTGTGGGTATTAATACCTGCGCAACACTCTCGCCGCCCTATGGTGTAATTGGCGGTTCATCAAGTTCCAGCTCTTCAAGCGCAGGCTTTACTCAACTCATTCAAGCGGAAGCGTATTCGAACATGAATGGCGTTCAATTGGAGTCAACGACAGATACCAGCGGTGGCCAGAATGTCGGCTGGATCGATGCCAATGATTGGTTGGCTTACGCCAATGTCAATATCCCAACATCCGGCACCTATCGCGTGGAATACCGCGTGGCCAGTGTCAGCGGTTCATTGTTGTCTCTGGATTTGAATGGCGGGCAAATTCAATTAGGCCAGGTTCCGGTTCCGGCTACTGGTGGCTGGCAAAACTGGACCACGGTTTCCCATGATATTCAGTTGTCGGCGGGTACGGTCAGTATCGGTATTTATGCCCAGCAGGGTGGCTGGAATCTGAATTGGTTCCGCATTACCCGGTTGTGATGTATTGGATGGCCAAGGCGGTTGGCCATTAATGAGTTATATAGTCGTCTCCTTGCTCGATCTTATTGATCGAGCTTTTTTATTTCCTGGCTACGTGATTTCAACTTTCATCCCAAGCAGATTAAAATGGCAGCGCCATTTTTTTCGCAGGACCACTCCCATGCAAGTGCAAACCGGTATCTATCGCCATTACAAAGGTAAGGAGTATCAG
>CAMPIG010000050.1 GCA_946886255.1 uncultured Cellvibrio sp.
CTTACAGGGTTACTTGATCATGAATACGCAAGCCTGATCCTGGCCCAATCCTGCAGCTCACTCCCGGCAGCGACACCATTGTTTACCAGCTTGTTTAATTATCGTTACAGCCAGCAACCTGGGGAGCAAGCAACGCAAGACTGGGACGGTATTGAGGTGCTCGATGTAGAAGAGCGCACCAATTACCCGGTCCTGATGTCGGTCAATGACATGGGAACTGACCTTTCGCTGGTAGGGCAATCAGTGGCTTCCGTAGGGGCTGCACGTATCTGCGACTACATGTGCGCCGCCGTACAGGAGTTGGTAGAGGCATTGGAGTCCGAACCGGCAAAAGCAATTTGCGAACTATCTATTCTCAATACATCCGAACAGGGCCAACTGGCGCTCCTTGAAATGCCGGGGCGACATTACCAGGGTGCCGAGCCGGTACACCGGTTGATAGAAAACCAGGTAGCAACCACTCCCAATGCGATAGCACTGGTTTTTGGCAACCGACAATTAACCTATGCCGAACTGAATTCCACGGCCAACCGCCTGGCACATCATCTGATCAAACTGGGGGTAGGGCCGGATACCAGGGTGGGTGTAGCGGTTGAGCGTTCAATCGATTCAATTACCGCGTTGCTGGCGATCATGAAGGCGGGTGGTACCTATGTGCCTTTGGACCCCGATTATCCTATTGATCGATTGACTTACATGGTTGCTGATAGTGGCCTCAATCTGTTGCTGACACAAAGCACGGTCAGATCCCGTATCCCAGGCCATCAATTGCTTCAGGTGATTGAACTGGATTCCCTGGATCCGGGTGCTGAACCGGATCGCAATCCGGCCTTGGCTGTGAGCAAGGATAATCTTGTTTATCTGCTTTATACCTCCGGCTCCACCGGAGCGCCCAAAGGCGTTGCCATGCCCCATCACGTTATTGCCCAGTTGGTAGATTGGCAACAACAGCAGCTCCCTGGCGCATACCGGACCCTGCTGTTTGCATCTCCGTGTTTTGATGTGTCCTTCCAGGAAACCGTCACTACGCTTGCGACGGGAGGCGTATTGATTCAAACGCAGGAGGAGCAACGGCGCGACCTTGCACTCCTGCTGGCGTTAATGGCTGGCCAGTCGGTCGAGCGATTATTTTTGCCCTTCGCGGTATTACAGGTTTTTGCTGAATCTGCGCTGGCGCAAGGGGTGAAACTGCCTTGCTTGAAACAGGTTATTACGGCGGGTGAGCAGCTCAAGCTAACGACAGCCTTACGCAGCTGGCTGGAGCAGGAAAACCAATGCCTGCTGGTTAACCAGTATGGGCCAACCGAATCCCATGTGGTGAGCGATTTCCTGGTCGACCTGGCAGAGGGAACCGAGCTTCCCCCAATCGGGAAGCCGGCATCTAATGCCCATCTCTATGTGCTGGATGCGCAACTGCAAAGGGTGCCGGATGGGGTTGCGGGTGAGTTGTATATCGGGGCACAGGTATTGGCGCGAGGCTACCTCAACCGCCCCGGCCTTACCGCAGAACGTTTTGTGGCGAACCCTTACCTCATCGGTGAGCGCTTGTACCGCACGGGCGATCTGGTGCGCTGGAATTCCCGGGGACAACTGGACTATCTGGGGCGCGCGGATCTCCAGGTAAAAATCCGGGGCTTCAGGGTGGAGCCGGGTGAGGTCGAAGCCCAACTGTGTGCTCAAGCCGATGTAAAGGAAGCGGTGGTATTAACCCATAAAAGCCGGAATAACACCTGGTTGGTTGCCTATGTGTCGGCCCAGCAAGGAAAAATGCTTCATGCCAGTGAATTGCGAGGGCAATTGGCGCAAACACTACCGGATTACATGGTTCCCGGAGTCATCATGGTGCTCGATGCCTTGCCGCTTAACCCTAATGGCAAGGTTGACCGCAAAGCCCTGCCTGCTCCCGAGTTTGGCAGTGAGCAAGATCATGTGACGCCGCAAGGTGAGTTGGAAGAGAGAATCGCACATATCTGGTCCGATCTACTGGATGTAGCGCGCGTTGGTCGCTTTGATAATTTCTTTGAATTGGGCGGGCACTCGTTGTTAGCGTTGAAGCTATTGGAGCGTCTGCGCCGCGAGGGATTGCCTTCGTCGGTACGCAACCTGTTCCAGCATCCGCGGCTGGTGGATTTCGCCCAAACACTGTCGGCTAATGGCGATGCCGATACGCTGGTAATACCGCCGAATCAAATTCCCGCAGGTTGCAATTCCATCGTACCGGAGATGCTGACCCTGGTTGACCTCTCCGCCGGCGAGATCGCGCAGATCGAGCAGGCAATACCGGGAGGTGCTGCGAATATCCAGGATATTTATCCCCTGGCCCCCTTGCAGGAAGGATTATTGTTCCATCACCTGCTGCAAAAAGATGGCGATATTTATATCGTCCTGCACACCATTGCATTTGATACAAAGGCACGACTTATTGGTTTCGTTGATAGCTTTAACCATGTCATCTCACGACATGATATTTTGCGCACAGCGATATTGTGGGAGGGCCTCAGCACGCCCGTGCAGGTAGTCTGCCGGCAAGCCCGGCTGGAGTTGCAGTGGGTAGAGCAGGGGCAGGGCGATGTCGAGGATATGGCAGGTTACCTGGCTGAGTGTTTTCACCCTGACCATTTCCGTATTGATGTGCGCCGGGCGCCAATGATTCACGCCCTCGCGGCTTACGACCCAAAACGCCAACGCTGGGTTTTACAGTTAGCCAGCCACCATTTGGTGTTGGACCACACCACGCTGGAGCACATCACCCGGGAAATCAGCTTAATCCAGCAAAACCGGAAGTCTGCTTTACCGGTGCCGGTACCTTTCCGGAACTTTGTTGCCCATGCGCGCCTGGGAATAAGCGATGCCGAGCATCGCGAATTCTTTACGAAGATGCTTGGCGATGTGGATGAACCAACTTCACCCTTCGCGTGGCATGAGGTGTCGAGTACCGCCAAAGCAATAGAACATATTCGCGTACCGCTCGCCGCAGATCTGGCTGCCGAGTTGCGCCGGCAAGCATCCCGTTATAGCACCGGGGCCGCAACCCTGTTTCACTTGGCCTGGGCCTTGGTCGTTGCCAGAACCACTGGCAAAGATGACGTAGTGTTTGGCACTGTGTTGTTTGGCCGTATGCAGAGTGGCAGCGGCAGTGACAGGGGACTGGGGTTATTTATTAATACTCTGCCGATCCGCGTTCAACTGGCGGCGTGCGGTGTGGAGCAGGCTCTCCGGCAAACGCGCGAAACGCTTACCCATCTGCTCCATCACGAACATACCAGCCTCGCCCTGGCCCAGCGTTGCAGTGGCATGCCCAGTGATACCCCGCTGTTCTCCTCATTACTGAATTATCGCCACAATGGTTCGGGCAAGGATTCAAGTGACGATTCCGCTCTGTGGGAAGGGATTGAAGTACTTACCGCGCTGGATGGCACCAATTATCCGGTAGGTATGTCAGTGGATGATTGGGGTGATCGTTTCGAGTTGTTCGGGCAGGTGTCTTCCGGTCTTGGAGCCGGGCGAATATGCGATTACTTTTATCGGGCTATCGAGCAAGTGGTTTATGCCCTGGCACAGGAGCCGACCCGGCGTATGAGTGAGCTGGGCATCATAACGCCACAGGAACTGAATCAATTGATGGAGTGGGGGTGTAATACTCGTCACTATGAGGAGGTGAAACCACTCCACCAATTGTTTGAGGACCAGGTTGGGCGACAATCGGAAAAAATAGCACTGGTGTTTGGCGATAACCAGCTCACTTATGCAGAGCTTAACTGCCGTGCGAATCGTCTGGCGCATTACCTCATCAGCCAGGGGATACAACCCGAAACCAAAGTCGGTATTGCCGTCGAGCGCTCGGTGGAGATGGTCGTGGGCTTGTTGGGGATTCTGAAAGCGGGGGGCGCTTATGTGCCCTTGGACCCGGAATATCCGCAAGATCGATTGGTTTATATGGTAGAGGATGCGGGGGTTGAATGCCTGCTAACCCAGCAACATTTGCGCGCGCGTCTGGCGGAATTTGCATCTATTCCGATGATCGAACTGGATACCTTCTCCCTGGATGGGCAACCCGCCATCAATCCCGAAGTTCCAATTGCAGGTGACAACCTCGTTTACGTTATTTACACCTCGGGTTCTACCGGAAGGCCAAAAGGGGCTGCCAACCGGCATATTTCGGTGGCCAGTTGCATGTTGTGGATGCAAGATACCTATCACCTGACGGATGCGGACAGAGTATTGCACAAGGCACCGTTCGGTTTTGATGTGTCGGTATGGGAATTATTCTGGCCGCTTACCAGCGGTGCCCGCCTGGTACTGGCGGGACCGGGCGATCATCGCGATCCCATGCGCATTATCCAACTGATTCGCGAGCACCGAATTACCACACTTAACTTTGTTCCCGCCATGCTGCAGGCATTTTTGGCACAGGAGGGGATCGAGCACGAAACCCATCTTCGGCACATTATCTGTGGCGGCGAAGCCATGCCCGCCGAAACCCAGAAGGAAACCTTGTCGCGTCTGGGCAATGCCGGGTTGCAGAATCTCTATGGTCCAACGGAAGCTGCGATCCACGTTACCCGCTGGAGTTGCCGCGACGACGGCAAACACCTCGTGCCTATCGGTCGACCTATCAGCGGGGTTCAAACCTGGGTGCTGGATAGCCATTTAGATCCAGTACCCCAAGGCGTTGCGGGGGAGCTTTATCTCGGCGGAATTGGACTGGGCCGTGGATATCTGAATCGCCCGGCTTTAACGGCGGAACGGTTTGTGGCAAACCCCCAGACTACAGACGGCGGGCAGTTATACCGAACTGGTGATTTGGTGCGCTGGAACCCGGAAGGCCAACTGGATTATCTGGGGCGTATTGATCACCAGGTCAAAATCCGTGGATTTCGCATAGAACTTGGCGAAGTGGAAGCGCAATTGCTGGCCCAGCCGGAGGTTCGCGAAGTCGTTGTCACCGCACAAAAAGGGCCTGCCGGTATGCGTCTGGTGGGCTATGTTGGGCTGCATAAAGGACATGTTGTCGATAACTCCACCCTTAAAAGTCGGCTGGCATCCAGCTTACCGGATTACATGGTGCCAACGATCATCGTGGTGATGGATGCTTTGCCATTGAATGCGAACGGCAAAGTGGATCGTAAAGCGCTGCCGGCGCCGGAGTTCATCCATGAGCGGACCCATGTGCCACCGCAAGGGGACCTGGAAACTGCGATAGCCGGAATCTGGGGCGAACTGTTGGGGCTGGAGCAAATCAGCCGTTACGACAATTTCTTTGAACTTGGCGGACATTCACTGCTGGCGTTAAAGCTGTTACAGCGGTTACACCAGCATTTCGGCGATACGCGTATCTCGTTGGCCCAACTGCTCCAGAATGCTGTCTTGATTGACCAGGCAAAAACGATAAATTCAGGAACTGCACAAAACACGGGAATCATTACGTTGTCCAGCGCTGGCAACGGTGTTCCCCTGTATTGTTTCCCCGGTACCCTGGCCAACTCATCTGAGTACCGGAAAGTGGCCGGAGGGCTGGTGGACGACAGGCCGGTATACGCGTTTGCCAGCCATGCGCTAAGCGAAAATCGCTGGAATGAATATTCGGTCGGGCAACTGGCCGCAGAATATGCAGACAACATCAGACGTCACACAAAAACCGGATCATGTGCATTATTGGGATGGTCACTTGGCGCTGACCTGGCGTTTGAAACGGCTCGGCAGTTGCGTGCATCCAGCGATATTCACGTGGTTTTTCTCGGGCTGGTTGATGGTATTGAACACGATTTATCCATTGCTGAAGCTATTTCTGCTGTCGAACGTATCCGGCTGCAAGAACGGATAGATGCGTGTATTGCCAAATCAGACATGAAGGATCAATGGAATGCATTGGCGCGCAGGATGGACCCGAGGTTATGGAACTATTGTACTGCCAGCATGTTGTCACATATCGCAACCCTTCCGTTAGACGGCCCCGCATTGGCATCGGCAGAATATCGCCAATGGGCGGCGATCGATTCGTTGCGAATGGCCTCAGGGCATACGCATAACACTACTGATGTTCCCCTGTTTGTATGGTCTGCAGATGCCGGTACCCGGACACCTGGCACAAATTTACGCGAATGGAGTGTGTATGGAGAGGTAATCTGCAACAGGGAAATCCACGGTACCGACCATATGACAATTCTCTCCGCTGACGAATTCATCAGCCAACTGCGCGAAACCTTGTGCGCAGCTGAAAGAGATTCCTTTGCAACGGGAGCACCAGTGGCATTTGCTTCGTATGAGCTTGCGGAAAAACCAAACCGGCAATCTCATGGAATTTCGGAGCTGGAACAAAGTTAGGGCGTGAATGTAGAAAAAACGAAATAGATGGAGCAAGGATGCATCCATTTATTGACGATTGATGGAAAGCCGGTAACTAATGCTGTGAATAGAGAGTATGAGGGGCGGAATTCTTGTCGGGATTACCGACAAAGATCATCAGAAACATATGCTACGAGAGAACGAATGTAATGATTGAATTCGCTCTCTCGTAGACAACACAGAAGGTATTTATTTTTTACCACTCATGTTTTACGCGAACAGTAAAAGTTCTGCCCAACCCGTAATAACATTGTATTGTCGAATTACAGGATGCTACATAGGTTTTATCCGTCAGGTTTTTTGCATTCAATGAAATATTCCAGCCATTTAACGTATTGGCTTTTGACGATAAATCGTATTCGAGCGATGCATCCAATAAGGTGTAAGCGTCAACGTCGAACGTGTTTAGTACATCGCCTTTGGTTTTTCCTGTATAAGTCACGCCCGCACCGGCTTTCAGGCCTGAAAATTGATCATTGAAGGAGTAATCACTCCAGAGTGTGAACTTATTTTCAGGAATGGTTGCGAGGCGTTTGCCCAAATTACTTTCGTTGCTTTGGGTAACTTCCTGATCCAGGTAGGTGTAAGAAGCAACAAAATTCCAACCATTTTCCAAACTGGCCACACTCTCCAATTCTATCCCACGAGAGCGGATCTCGCCGGTTTGAATGCGTGAGCCGGGGTGTTCCAGGTCTGCTGTGGTCACATTCTGTTGGGTAAGTTCAAATACGGAAAGAGTAATAAACGCGTTGTGTTCGGAGGGCGCATATTTAATTCCGCCTTCCCATTGCTCTCCTTCTGTAGGTTCGAATGCATTACCAAAGAAATCAGTTCCCGCTTGTGGCTCAAACGATTGGGCATAACTGATATAAGGTGTAAAGCCTTGGCTGAAGGCATAACCCAAACCGATTCTTCCAGTGAGCATGTCGTCCTTGGCTTCGGTAATGACGTTATTCAGATTATTTGTGCTTTGGCTTTCATTGTCGTCATAACGGCCGCCCAGCGTTAGTATCCACTGCTGGAGCTTTATTTGATCTTGCAAATAAAAACCGAGTCTCGATTGCTCTTCGTCAATGTTTTGGAATACAGGCGGTAATGGAATATCCTGATAATAAACCGGGCTGTAAAGATCGAGTGTGGGTGCATTGGCAAAGCGCCGAAGAGTCGATGCATTCCTATCCTGAAAATCAACACCTAACAATAAAGTATGCTTTACCTCTCCAATAGCGAAATGCCCTTCGAGTTGATTATCAATTGAAAGCGTATCCGAATCTTCCTTAACACCGAAAGCGCGACGACTTATCGTACGGTTATCTTCGGCAAGAGATGCTGCGTAGACCAGCTCCATATCCATTTCTGCCTGTAAGAAACGGAGGTTTTGACGAGCAGTCCATGACTCATTGAAGTTATGCTCGAGGAAATAGCCGAAGGATAAAAGCTCTCGGTCCCACTTATCATAATTTGGATCGCCGGTGAAACGCTCTTTCGGCACTTTTCCGTGGGGGCTTGGCTCTATTGTTCCCATTGCCGGCAAAGATCTGACTACACCGCCGGTTGCATCATCTTTTTGATACACACTTTGCAAGGTCAGTGTTGTGTTTTCCGAAGGACTCCATGTCAGGCTGGGCAGCAGTACTTTGCGCTCGCGCCCGCTGAAATCAGTCTGTCCATCCTGATCAGATACCACACCGACAAGGCGATAAGCAAAATGCTCATTTAATGGGCCAGAAACATCCGCATCAAGTTCTTTAGTATCAAATGTTCCGCCGAGAACCTGGATATTTCCCTGGGGTGTAAATTGGGGTCGCTTCGATACTGAATTAACTACGCCTCCAGGCTGATTTTGACCATACAGGACCGAGCTTGGGCCTCGCAGAACTTCAATACGCTCAAACAGATAAGGGTCTATCCCGTTGTTAGCATAATTGGTTCCATACATGCGCAAACCGTCCCAGTATTCATTCGACGTGCCGGTGCCGCCAAATCCGCGAATAACAATATTATCGTCACTGAGCCCACTCGATTCCCCGCGCAGGCCAGTGGTTACGCCAGCGTTGTATTTCAAGGCATCGGCGAGCGAGCGAGCACCGATGTTGTCCATGTGATCGCGGGTGACTACGGAAATAGATTGGGGCGCCTCACTGATGGGGATGTCAGTTTTTGTGGCGGTAGCACTAGTTGTGGCGACAAAACCTTGAGTTGGTCCATAGGCAGACTCAATGCTATCTGCACTAATTTTAACGGATGGGAGAGTAGCGGTTCCTCCACTCGCGACTAAGCTAACCATTCCCCCATTGATTTGATAATTGAGATCCGTTGTAGCCAGTAGTTGGCTCAGTGCTTGATCCGCTGACATGTTTCCATTCACTGGAGAGGATTTTTTACCTTCTACCATCCCGCTATTTGCTGTTACCTGTAGTCCCGATTGTTGCCCAAATTGAATGAGCGCTTCGCTAAGCGGCTGTGCTGGAATACGGTAACTGCGTATTGCTTCATGAACTGCTGAATTAGCGGTATTTATTGTTTCTTGGGCTATTACCGTTGGTGCCGAAAGGGCAACGACAGCTGAGATACATACTGCCAGGATAGTCGGACTCGGAAAAGGTCTAGGCTTATTAGCAAAAATTATGTTGTTCATGTCGTAAATATGGCCCTGTTGATATGTCAGTATCGCGGTGATCATGGCATGCATAATCACCTTCACAGAGGGATAGACGATTGGCCATTGAGTTTTTCCAAGGAAATACAGATTTCTTTTAGTGGCATGAGGGGTTAGCGAAGGGCTTTGTTTATCCCTTTCGCCCTTATAGCAATGTTAATTTGAGTTAAAAATGCCAGGAAAATCAAGCAATTATTCGATTCTCTGCAAGCCCTTCAAATTCTTTATTCGTAATGGACGCCAAGGCTTCCCCGATTTCGTGAGTGCGGGTTGCAATAATGGATAGGAGAGTGTCGCTTATACCGTGAGTGGTCTCGCACGCACCTTGGATAAAAATGGCAGGTTTAAAATTTGGCGTGCTTTCCAGGCGATAGTGTCGGTTTGCTGTGAGATTGGGAAGGTAGCTGATCAGGGGGGCAAGCAGGGCTTTATGGTGCGTGCGTCGATACCCTGTTGCCAAAATAACAGCATCGTAATCCTTCTCTCGTAACTGTTTTGTATCCCTATCCAACAACTGAAGCCTGATGCCATTGCTGGTTGCGTAAACTTCTCGTGTTTCGTTACTGTTAAGAAGGTTATGGCGGGGCGTGCCGGTCACCTTTTGGGTATAAAGGATTTTGAAAATGTTTTCGATTTGGTCGATATCAGGAGCCGCGTAATTGGTATGCCGGAACTCATCGAGCAGGCGAACACGCTCTTCTGGTGAGCGGCTGTACATGTAGTCGGTGAATTCGATATTGAAGATTTCATTTACAGACGGGCTATCGTCCGAAGGATGCATAGCCCGTCCTCTCATGATCAAATCTATCTCCGGCTCGCCGGGGCGGCCATGTAAATCCAGGAATATTTCTGTCGCGCTCTGTCCTGCGCCTATGATAGCTACTCGCTTCACTTGGTTGAGGTGTGCAATGCTGCTCAAATAACGACTGGAGTGAAAAACCCTGACATCATTTTGAAGGGCTCGAAAATTATCAGGAATGTTAGGCGCTCCTCCAATACTGATAACCAAATTTCGGGTTAGCCGTTCTCGTACATTCCCTGAGGGATCTCGGCTGATGATGCGCAGCAGAGATACTTCGCTTCCCCGCTTTTCTGGCAACACCTCAGTTACTTCTTCATGATAAGCACAACTATCCTCAAAATGGCTTGCGGCCCAGGAAAGGTAATCATTGAATTCCTGTCGGCTGGGAAAGAAAGTCTTAAGATTAATGAAGTCTTGCAAACGACCTTTTTCAAACAGGTAGTTGGTAAAAGTAAAATGGCTACGAGGGTTGCGTAACGTAGTTAAATCTTTCAAGAAGGAAATTTGCATATCCGCATGCTCCAGCAACATGTCCCTATGCCAGGCGAAATGAGGCTGCTTTTCAATAAATAGGCAATCCAGACGGTGTCCTTTCTGCCGAAGTTCATCTAAAGCAATGGCCAGAGCGATATTGGAAGGGCCGAAGCCGATACCAAGAAGGTCGTAAGTTTTCATGATCCTGTCCCATGAGTCTGCGGTAGATGAGGTAACTGATGCCATTGAATTAAATTGGTTGTTTTTAATTCCCATCCTGTTGAATGACGAATTCCCTGCTCAAATGTTTAACTTAATTTGAGAGTAAACATCGGGTAACGTCATTCGTCACGATATACAGCATCGAGAAACTAATCGGAGAACCTTAATGCTGAAGCTTGCCTATATTTGGTCTTTGAGAAATGCCGCTGCGGACAGGGCAGGGCAATACATTGATTACAAGGGCACGCAGCGTTACATGATGTCACCTTTGGAATATCTGGTGGGTCAGCTTAATAAAACAGCGCTTGGTGAAACCTATTCACTCGTGGGAGTAATTCATGATGATGATGAACTGTCGATAAAAGACAAAGAAAAACTTGATGGTGTCGGTTTTCGTCCGGTTCGAAAAAAGCCGTGGTTATTGCCTGAAAACCTGGAAGTTCAAGGAAATAAATTAGCGGATGCACTCATATCAATTCCTTCAGCCTATAGACGGTTGCCGAGATATTCTCCTGAACATATGGCAGGGAAAAAAGTATTTGAGCAAACGGTCGAAAAAAAATTAATGGAATTGGGGGCAGATGTCGTTATTCTTGACGGTCTGCTTGTTATCCTCGATAGCCTGGTTCGGCCCGGCAGTCCCTATTATAGAAAGATCTTTAATATCCATCCCGGAATTACTCGCATTGAGTCACCTTATGAACGGCGTGGCGCCTATGCGACATTGGATGCACTATATGGGGCGGGAGGGAAAAAAGTCATTGATTGGTACACTATGGAAACTGTGGCCGTTCCACCTCTGCTAAAGACGGGGGCCTCATTTCATTATGTCGACAATGGTGTTGATTCGGGCGAAGTCATCACCGATCTGTTGAATACCGATATTGATCCACAGGACACTATTTTTGAACTTCGTTGGAATAATTTTCATAACAGTCTTTTTCCTACTCTCTCTAAAGGGTTGGAGATGATTGCTAAACGCAGCACATCCTGTAGAGCCTATGCAGAAACGGTTGTTTAAGTATCTATTCGAGGTTCAATAGATGTCAGAGGTCTAAATCATATTTCAGTGTATCTACTAAATTCAGCCAACTATCATTCGTCAACTCGTATATAAACAAATTATAGCGAGGTCTTTGTGCTTTCTTATCTTATACGTCAATCCAGGGCACTGTTATTTGCAGCCGCGATGATTAGCGTGGTGTCCGGGGTATGCGGTGTTCTTTTAATATCCCTGATTAATACCGTGCTGACAAAGGAAAACCCCACCATTACTTTAGCATGGGCATTTGCCGGACTGGCACTGGTTATGATGTTGAGTAGAGCCTTGTCTGCGATGTTATTTGAGCGATTGGGGCAGTATGCTCTGGCTGAATTGAGACGTTATATTTCATCCCGCGTTCTTACCACTGATTATCGACGATTGGAGATTTTGGGGGGGGCGAGAGTGCAATCCGCGCTATCTGAACACAGCACGAATGTTGCTCAATTTTTTGTAAGCTTACCGGCTATATTGACCAATTCAGTGATCGTAATCGGTTGTATGTTTTATATGGCCATGTTGTCTTGGAAAATTTTCCTTGCAGCAGTAATCATGATCGGCCTCGGCTCATTGGGATATCACTTGGCGCATCTCAAAGCGATAAAGCACTTGAGTAAAGCGTCTAAAGAACAGGACCGATTATTTGGCCACTTTCGCTCCCTGGTTGATGGTGCCAAGGAGTTACGTCTTCATGCAGGAAAGCGCCGCATGTTCAATAATGATGTTCTGGGACATTCTATTGAAGCAGTTCGACGGAGTCGTTACCTGGGAATGTCAATATTCGCAGTCTCTGCCAGTTGGGGTAATTTTCTGGTTTATGCTTTTATTGGCTTGGTAATGTTTGTGTTGGCAGGAGATATGCCTGACCGTAATCACGTCATGACCGGTTTTGCGCTCATTTTCGTTTACATGGTTGTACCCCTTGAAGTGCTGCTATTGAATATTCCCCGTGCAAATTTAGCTAAAGTGGCCGCTGAACGAATTGATGAAATCACGCGGGGTATGCCAGCCTCCGATAACATCGCTGCAGAGTACTCTTCTGTACCATCCTCCGAATTTGTCAATCTAACGTTTCAATCCATTTCTCATTGCTATTATCACGAACAAAGTGATGAGGTCTTTGAACTCGGGCCGATGGATTTAGCGTTCCATCCAGGCTCAATTACATTCCTTATAGGAGGTAATGGCAGTGGTAAAACCACTTTGGCCAAGCTGCTTGTCGGTTTATACAGGCCAGAGTCGGGGAATATTTATCTTGATGGGGAACGCATCGATGATCACAATCGTGATCATTATCGCCAACTCTTCTCCGCCATATTTTCGGACTTTCATTTGTTTGAACGCTTGCTCGAGTTGGATCACAAGGATCTGGATGAAGAAGGAAATCGCCTGCTGCACCGATTGCATTTGAACCACAAAGTTAAAGTCAGTAACGGTTCATTTACAACTCAGGCGCTATCCCAAGGCCAGCGTAAACGTCTGTCGCTGGTGGTTGCGTACCTGGAAAATCGACCTTTCCTGGTTTTTGACGAGTGGGCTGCAGATCAGGATCCGGTTTTTAAGGACGTGTTTTACCGAGAATTATTACCGGAATTGAAAGCGCGAGGAAAAGCAGTATTGGTCATTTCTCATGATGACCGATATTTTCATCTGGGGGATAGGTTGCTCAAATTAGAAGATGGGAAATTGTCGGTAAACGAACAGCATGTTGGTATTGCGGGATTGTCTGAGGCAAGTGCTCTACAGCCTGCCTAACATGTTGAGGAATCCATCGTGATCGAGCCCTCGCCCTTCCTGAAATAACTGCGCAACGAATTGTCTCTGCTATGTTTCAAATCCGCGCATCGCACGCGAACGAAGTAGAACCCACAGGGCAATGCGTTAATGGCTCGCGGCAGTCGAAATTCCAGATAATATTTCGTCAGGTTTCCTGAATCTCATGTCCAAGTATGGTATTAACGACGTCGGCTACAGGAGTAGCGACATCGCCAATGCTGATATCCCCAAAAATAAAACATTGCAACGAAAGCTATTTTCCCCCTTTATCAATTCGTTATGTTATATCATAATTGTAACTTGTACATCCTCCACGCTTTAGAACTCAAACAGGGTAAGCATGAACTCTCTCCGGAATCGCTTGGTGGGCAACGCTCTTCTAACGGACGCTTGGCAAAGGGTGACCTTCACCATTGTCATTGCGTTATCACAATGGGGATTGGTTTTTTGGGCTCTTTAGTGAAGCTAGCCTCGACGAGCAAAGTATTCGGAACGCACGTGCCGAGTCTTTATTTCGAGAACGTGACCCTGGGCTACGATCGCCACCCCACCGCTCATCATCTGGATGCACAGATAAATCGTGGTTCGTTGGTCGCGCTTATTGGACCTAACGGCTCCGGTAAATCGACTTTCTATAAAGGAATTGTGGGAGAGCTGCGTCCGTTAGAGGGGCATATTTATGTCAATGATCGCTTCGCCTATTTGCCTCAACAACGGGACATTGATCGTTCCTTTCCTATCCGCGTCTGTGACTTTGTAGCGATGGGACTATGGCGACAGATCGGCTCCTGGAGAGGTATTTCCGACGGTATGGTGAACCAGGTTCACCAGGCATTGACGCGAGTCGGCCTGGTGAATTTCAAATATCGTCCGATTGGCAGTTTGTCCGGTGGCCAGATGCAGAGAACGTTATTCGCTCGGTTAATTGGGAAGCGGACGAGAGGCACTTCTCTTTTTGGTATGTGAGTTATATTATAACATTGCGATCTTGGTTCTAAAGGGAATTGTTTACCGATCACCTGACGTGCAATCGCCACAGAAGCGCTTTTTGTTGACCTGCGATTTACTCTGAGACCAACACAATGTGTAGATACTGTTTTTCTTCCGCTTTTGATTTCACTCCTGGAGTTCCAGATGCTTGAGGCAATTGATCTCACCAAAACATTCGGTTCACATCTTGCGTTGGATGGCCTGACATTTAAGGTGGCACCGGGAAGAGCCCTATGCTTGTTAGGCGCAAACGGTGCAGGCAAGAGCACTACATTAAATCTTTTCTTGCACTTTCTGGAAGCGTCCAGAGGTCGCGCACTCATCGATGGTGTTGACGTGCGGCAACAACCGGCGTTAGTGCGAAAAGCCATTATGTACTTGCCGGAACAAATGAACCTTTATCCGCAGTTTTCCGCCGTGGAAAATCTGGCCTACCTGGCATCTATTTCTGATGTGTCGGTTACCGACGGCAGCATTCGCAGTGCATTAGCAGAGGTAGGCCTACAGGTTAGCGCTCACGATCAACGTTTGGCAGTTTATTCAAAAGGCATGCGTCAAAAAGTGGGGATTGCCTTTGCGATCCTGAAAAATGCTAAAGCCTTGCTGTTGGATGAACCAACATCCGGATTAGATCCCAGTGCGACACGTGAATTTATCGAAGTCGTGCAGCGGATCAAACAGAAAGGTACTGCTGTTCTCATGGTGACCCATGATCTTCATTGCGCGCTTTCATTGGCGGATGAAATTTACATCATGCGCGCTGGAAAAGCCCGCGACATTCTATCAACAGAATCCCTCACTCCGGCAGAGCTTGAAGCGGCGTATTTTCAGGTGATGGATACCGTATCTGCTTAAATAACTCAGGAGAAAAACTTGAAGAAAAATTTGATGGTATTGCTTATCGTCAATGCGGCTGCGTTGCCTGTAGTAGCTGATCCTCTTGCTGAAAATGGGGATGCAAAGGCAGGTGACCGTGTTACTGCTAAAGGCAGCAGGATGATAATTGGTGAAGAAGTCCTGGTGCTCGGGCATCAGCAGGCTCTTACTGAGGTCGCTATTCCCGGTAGTGTTGACGTATTGGCTCGGGATCAGCTAGCTCATGAACACGTCAACTTCACCGCGGATCTATTTAAAAAAATTCCGGGGGTTTACCTCTCACGATTTAACCAGGGAATTATTTCCGCCAATATTGCGATGCGTGGTTTTGATGGGGAGGGCTCCAGTCCGCACAGCAAGTTATTAATTGATGGTATTCCCTCGAACTTACATGTCGGTTACAGCGAGATGGACGCACTGTTCCCGATGGAAATTGACAATATCGCCGTTGTTAAAGGCACCAATGATCCTCGATACGGGCTTCACAATGTCGCAGGCAATGTCAATATTGTCAGTCGTCGGGACTTGAATTCCAACGAACTGGAATTGCTCGCCGGAAGCTTTGGCACCTATGAAGGTGAAGGCTATTACGCGATGAAACATGGTGATTTCACGCAACATTATTTTATTGGAACGCGAAAAACAGAAGGTTATCGCGATCATTCGGACCTTGATAAGACGACCTTGTCAGGTAAATGGTTTTACAACGTAAATGATGATATCGAATTGGGTCTTATTGCCCGTCATTTTACCTACGAAGCCGATGCACCAGGCTACCTGAGTCAGGAACAGGCGCGTCGCAATCCTACCAGCGCTGCCGAATTCTCGCTTGCAGATGGCGGCGATAAAACCACTAATCACATAAGTTTGCACCTTGATTACGATTTTTCGACGGATACTTCCTGGTCACTAAAAGCCTACGGACAAAATTTTGAGCGGCAGCGGTGGGTAAGGTTCACTGCCGGGGCCAACCAACAGGAACGCTATGAGGATGAACAACAGCGCGGCGTAATTTCAACGCTGAGTTGGCAGCCCAATGAGACCTGGAAAATAAATTGGGGGCTGGATTACGAAGCGCAGGATAATTTACATCAGCGTTTTGTGAGTGAGGATCGCCGCCGGACTGGCGTGATCACACGTAACCATGAATTTGAATTCAACCATTACGGCAGCTATCTCCAGGTACAACAGCAAGTTAATGATGCCTTTGTTTGGGTGGCTGGCGTACGCGCTAATCGTTACTCGGGTCATTTCGTTAACCGCGTAAACGGTCAAACGCGCTCTATCAATGATTACGGGACCCTGACGCAACCTACACTGGGGTTGCAGTACGAGTTGTCAGATCATCTCGGATTATTTGCAAATCTTGGGCGGACCCATCAGATCGGTAACGGTATTGGCGCGTACGCGTTACCAGGAAGAGATGTGGATGCTTCCAGGAATGATGGAGCAGAAATCGGCTTGCGAATGTCCCCGGTCGAGAAAATCGATCTGCGCTTTTCTGTGTGGCAACAACATGCAAGCAATGAGTTAGCTGCAAAGGCTGACGGCTCCGGCGACTTCGAAAACGTGGGGGAGACCGAGCGCAGGGGTTGGGAGTTGCTCGTGAACTGGCGACCCAATGATCAGTGGTACGTGTGGGGCGCTTATACATCGCAGGAAGCCATTCTTGAAAATCCCGGGCCAACGAACACCAATATTCAAGGCGCCTGGTTGAATCACATCCCTGAATACACCGCCGCCGTGGGTGTGGACTTCTACATCACTCCCGTATTAAAAGCGAGCTTGTTTAACACCAGCCAAAGTGATTCCTACGTTTCAAACAACAACGATTTGGGCCGATTCGGAGAGTATTTCGTTACAGATCTCGGACTG
>CAMPIG010000051.1 GCA_946886255.1 uncultured Cellvibrio sp.
CCACAATTTTCATAATAAAACCTTCAGCGTTACCAGGTTGATTGTTCAATAATACAGTTTAAAGGTACGGCTTATTATTTATTGTGATGCGGTATCGCCAAGCAGCTTATACATCTCTATACCCGCAAGTATGAATGGCCCATTACCTTTCGGATCATTCTCGTACACGCGCTCACTCATATAGTAATCGTAGCTGCCATCGCGACCAAAGCCCAAGCCGGCCACCAGACATTGGTTGGTCATACTGATCAAGCCATCCGGGTGTACAGTAACGAATTCCTTGATCAGACCTTCATAGGCCTGTTGCGCGGTAGCGCGATATGAATCCGGAATGTAACCCTTGTTAATTGCCTTCGCATAAAAGTACGTGAACATGGCGCTGGCTGAGGATTCGCGATAATTTCCGACGCGCTTCGGTTGGTCCAGGATCTGAAACCAGGTGCCGGTAGCCGGGTCCTGATAGCGACGCAAATCCGCCGCCAGTTCAGTCACCATGTCCAATAAAGGCTTACGCAATTCGGTGTTGTTTTTCGGAATATAATCCAGTACATCGACCAATGCCATGGTTAACCAGCCTAAACCTCTGCCCCAATAAAATTCTGACAAGCCGGTTTCTTTATTGGCCCAGTTCATTTGTTTGGATTCGTCCCAGGCATGATAGTAAAGCCCGGACTCCGGATTGCGCAGTTTTTCGTGGACCAGTTTGAATTCTTTGACGACTTCTTTCAGGCTTTCGCCATCTTCAAACATCACACTGTAACGGGCCAGAAACGGCATGCCCATATAGACACCGTCGAGCCAGACCTGATGAGGATAGGACTGTTTGTGCCAAAAGGCACCGTCGCTGGTGCGAGGATGTTCCTTTAACTGCTTGCGCAGAAGGTCAGCGGCTTTACGGTATTTTTCGTCTTTGGTTTTCTCATAGAGACTCAACAACACGACACCCGGCATGACGCTGTCGATATTGTAGTTTTTGATGTCGTATTCGCGAATGTCCCCCTCATCGGTAATAAAACTTCCTGTGACTTTTTCAGCGACATCATCATAGCGGGCATCGGGTGCAACCTTGGCCAATTCCTCCAGCGCCAGAATCTGCAAGCCGTGAATATCATATTCAAACTTGGGTTTGCGACGGCGATTCTCATCCCATCCATCGTAATGATAATTCAAAGTTTTACGTTCCAGTTCCGAGTCCACCAAACGCTTGCTCCAATTCAGCGCTGCATCGGCGGTGATGGGAAATGATTTTGCCGTTTCGCTCAGTTTGCTTTCAAAACGAATGCGCGGCGTGACAGTCAAGCGTTTCACCTCCTGCTCCAGATACGCCACAAACTCTTCCTCGGTTTTAATACCTTCTTTCTCGCCGTCCCATGCCGCAAGGAAGTAGTACTCGAGCTCGCCGTCGGTAGGCTCCATAACAGAGACGTAGCTGTTGGCATCTTCAGTTTGCTCACTACGGCTCTGGCGATGGAAGAGAATAGCCATGCCCAGATAATCATCCTCGCCACTCAAACTTTGTTTGCCCCAACTCGCCACATAAGTCCAGGCGTAACCACTGACATCCTGGCTGCCTTGTAACAATTTTGTGCCGGGATGTTTCACCATGCCGATGGCGAGATTAGGTAATTCTTCTGACATACTTAACCGGGTATGCACCAAACGACTACCGGCGTTCATAGACAGGTTGCTGACAAGGTCCAGTTTTTTGTTATTGATTTCCCAGCCCTTGTAAGTCAGGTTCAGAGCAGAATAGAGCGGACCATCTTCAACGACTTTAGCAGTCCACTGATCGACCTTGGAAACCAGCTCAACGTCTTTACCGTTCCAGAATCCATAGCCACCGGCACCGAGCGACTTACCGACTTTTAATAAATCCATGCCCCACTCAGCGGGTTCATGATAAGACTGATAGCCATCTTGGCCGACGTTTTGTAAAACCATATCGCTGGTTTTTTTCCCAAAAATATCAAAGCCGTTACGCCAGTCGAGATAGATACGATAACCCACTTTGTCGGATTCGATGCCCGGACCTTCATAACGAATAAATTCAGAGTGATCGGTATACTGCGGTGGCGGGGTCAGTTCTTTTACGTTTTGAAATGTACCGCCGATATATTTTTTGTCCTGCCACTCGCCGCCGACTTTATGGGAAATTTCAGCGTGGGTTTGTTTTTTAATATCAATTTTGGGAACGTTTGGGTCAACAGCAATTGAGAAATCTTTGGATTCTGCTGGAGCGAAATCTACGCTCAACAAGAGGTTGTCGGGCTCGCCGTCCCCATCAGTGTCAACGATTTGAGTCGGTTGAGCATGACCATTAGACAACACGGTTAAATTTGCGGCTTCGGATGCCTCAATACCAATGTCGTAAAATGAAAAATAAATGGGCTCTTGTTTCAAGCGAAAATCATTGGCATTACTGATTTCAGCCATAGCAAGCTGGCGTTTAGTTTGGTCGGTTTTTACAGATGGTGCTGCTGCGCTACTCTGTTGAGTGCCAACTTCTTCTTGAGAACAACCATGAAGTGCGATCAAGAAAATTCCGCTATATATGATTTTTCGAAATGGAGTAGTGCTTGACAATAAACTCACGTGTTTCACCTCATATCGCATTAAGACTCGGACGTTATTTAAGAGCAACGGTTGTCAGTGTGAAGTCTATGAACTGCATCACCTAATAATTAAATAGGGATGCCAGTGACCTGGCATCCCCTTTGCGGCTCTTACTACGATGTTAAATTAGAAAGAGTAATTCACGCCCAGGAAATAACTAGCTCCTGTATACGCATCAAGTACGATACGCTTAGCTTGAGGATCTTCGTATTCGTACTTGGGTTCGTCGGTAATATTGATACCTTTGAACGTCAGTTTCAACTGGTCGTTGATGTCATAACTAGCGGAAACACCCCAGTTGCTGTTGTCATCCACCAAACGGGTTTTCCACGTGTTCGCACCAGATGCTAAATTGGTGTAGTACTCGCCGCGGAAAGAGTTGGTGATGCGTGCCTGAAATCTATCCCCTTCCCAATACAACGTGAAGTTGTAAGAGGTATCGGACACATTTTGCATTTTGTTACCGCTATCCGTTTCCGCGTCCACATAGGTGTAGTTTGCCTGTACACCGAAGCCCTGCATCCAATCGGGACCTGGCAAGAACGTTAATTGTTGTTGCCACGCCAACTCTGTACCACTAATTTCCGCTCCACCACCATTTATCCGTCTGCTTACTTCAAAGGTCTCATTTCTCAACTGATCTACCTGTGAACCAAGCAAGCTATCGGGTAGGCCAGTTTGCGCCCACGGGAGGAAAGTTGTCTCAGATGTTGGGAAAGACTCTACGTCCTTTTGAAAAAAGGTCACACCTAGTAAAGCGTTGTCGGTGTAATACCATTCCAAGCCCAGATCATAGGCCTTCGCTCTGAATGGCTCGATGAAGGGATTGCCGTAACTCACTTTTGGGTCACCAAAAATAGCAACCGATCCACCTGGGTTCAAATCCGTCAGGTCGGGGCGTGCCATTACTTCAGCTGCCGCTGCACGCAATACCAACGTATCGGTAAGATTGTATGCGATATTTAATGAGGGAAGGGTATCGCTGTAATCATGCTTGACTTCCACTTCACTTACTTGGCCATCTACTACTGTGACGCCTTTAGCTGTCAAATCAGTTTCAGATTGACGAACACCGAGGTTACCGCGTAAACGATTTCCAAATAGCTCGGTATCCAAATCAAGTTGCGCGTAGTAGCTGAAAACATCTTCTTCTACTTCACGAGTGTCGCCAGCGCGCGGGGCATATTCCCAGCAACCTGAGTTGAATAGAGCTTCGCTGCGGCCAAAATCCGGGTAAAAGAATGTTTGACCACCAGCATTGATGGGGGCGCCGTCATCAGCGGTTACAACAGGAGAAATCCCACAGGCTACTCCATCTTCGGTGCCATCATCTTCGTCTGCAGCGCTAAACGCTTTGTCAGCACGTAGGCCATCGATCTCGTAACCGTAAGATTTTTGCGTTACACCGAATTTGGCAGTGAGTGCATCATTCAAATCATACTCAAAGTCGACACGAGCATGATCCGTCTGTGCTGTTGCTTCGAACAAACGGTCACGGTATTCAGACAATTCCCAGTTGGCCGGATTTGCCGTATCAAAGCTGTAAGACAATACTGGTGATTTCTGATTCGAATAATCCCAGAAAATAGTGTCCGAAGCATCCGCATACGCAACATTTTGGCGGCTGTCACCATCGCTGTAATGTTCATAAATAACAGTGACTTCACGGTTATTCATTTTTGACTCTGTCGTACCTGCCAACACAGTAGCCCGGAAATTATCACTGAAATCGTGCTTTAATTCAGCTGAAATTTGTTGATACTCTGAATCCCATTCAGCCTGAAATGCCTCTGAACGAAAATCAGCATTTTCTACTTCCGCAGAAACCAATGTACCATTCCCATCAATAACGTAACCTGGCAGTACATTCATTTCATTAACGCCAGTGCCTCCGGTCCGCGCTAACGAAATAGCCTGCATAAAAGGCTCATCTCGAGTTACATCGATCTTTGAATATAATCCGTCGATGGTTAACAGTGTGGAGTCAGCAATTTGCCACTGTAAGCTGCTTGTAACACCTAAACGGTCTTGATCATTAGTTTTATCAGCATAGCGAGCAATGCGAGGATGTTTTGCAGCGCGTATTGCGGCTAATTCGTCAGCACTACATGTCTCACAAAGAAATGTATCGTCTTCCCATCGACCAGATTCTGCACCTGTCACGGGAGAGCTTTTAGTGGAGTAAGCAGCAGACATCAAAAAGCCAAGCGTACTGTCGTCGTTGCTTACACTTATCAAGCCGGATACTCGAGGATCTGTATCCCCTGAACCATCGTTGTAGCCTAGCTCAGCATTAGCGGCAGCAGTGAATGCGTCGTAATCAAACGGGCGTGCTGTACGCAGAGAGACGGTGGCACCGAGGGAACCGTCTTCAAGTTCTGCGGACGTAGATTTATAAACATCGAGTCTGTTGAACAGTTCTGAGGCAAATACGTTGAAGTCGAATGCGCGGTTGGTACGAACTCCACCGGAGCCAGCAGCTAACGATTGTGCCTGCATACCGTTTACGTTAATTGCGGTATAAGCATCGCCAAGACCGCGTACAGTAATGCTGCGACCTTCACCGTCGTCGCGCTCAATGGCAACGCCAGGAATTCGTCCTAGGGATTCTGCAAGGTTTTGATCAGGAAACTTACCAATATCTTCCGCAAAAACAGAATCCACAATGGAGGTTGATTCCCTTTTTACATTTAGAGCATTTTTCAGGCTCTGGGCATAGCTACCCGTTACCACAACTTCTTCAATAGTTTCATTGGAGTTATCTTGTGCGTGCACGGTTGCCGGCAGTACAACTGCCATAGCTAACACCAGCGGATTAATCTTGAACTGTCTCATTGTTTTTCCCCTGTATATTATTTTGATGTATCACATCGAACGTTGTGATGCTTTATGTTTGGTGATGAACGATTTCAACACCTAACAATTCCTTCGAGAACAAGGCTTGTTATACAGAAGCCAGATGACGTATTTATAAAAACTTCTTCGTCATGCCGCTTCAGTTTTGTTTTAGGTCCCTTGTCTTTTGTTATTAATTGCGACAAAAAATGAAAAGTTAGCTTTGAAAGCGATGGAATAAATAGAAAGTTTTATTGCACTCTAGCCGACTTTAAAAGTTTTGCCTTCTATCGTAACGTTTTGAGCGACAAAATTTTCAACGTGTTCGATATCACCAATTTCACCGACAGAAACAAAAATGTTGTTAATCATGCGCAGGTCGCGGATAGGCGCGCGTTCGAAACCTCGTACCTGGAAGACGCGCTCGGCTTTTTGGCAAATAAGATCGCGAATTTCAATATTGCGTACTGTGGGGTCGAAGTCGCCGGCGTCACCTTCTTCGTAATGAAAGTCGATGACCAGTGCATTTTTTACTTCGCCGATTTCAATGTTGCGAATATAAAAATTCTCGATGATGCCGCCGCGCATGGAATTTGTCTTGATGCGAATGCCGCGCTCAAGATCTGGGCTGCTCATCTGGCAGTTTTCAACAAAGATATTGCGCGCGCCGCCGGAAATTTCGCTGCCGATGACGACGCCACCGTGACCACTGCGCATCTTGCAGCCAGTAATCAGGATATTTTCTGCGGGGATATTTAAGCGGCGGCCGTCGTTATTTCGGCCGGATTTGATCGCGATACAGTCATCACCGGTATCGAAATAGCAATCTTCAATCACGACGTTTTTGCAGGACTCTGGATCACAGCCGTCGGAATTCGGTCCGAGGCTAGCGCAGGTGACGCCCCTGACGGTGACGCTTTCGCACAGTACAGGGTTGATCAGCCAGAAAGGTGCACCGGTAATGGTGACGCCTTCAATTAATACATTGTCACAACGGTAAGGCTGGAAAAAAGGGGGGCGCAAGTGAGCCCCATCTGCATAAAGTCGCTGCTCCGGCGGTACACCTTGTTCAGCTTCGGCAAATAATTTAGTTCGCCCTTCGTCCTGAGTGGGATGTCCGGGAAGGCCCCAGTTGGTACCGCCGACCCAGGCACCGCCTTTCCAGGGCCACCAGGTAGTGCGGTTGGCTTGGCCATCCAATATGCCGCTGCCGGTTACAGCAATATTCTTCTGCTCGTAAGCGTAGATCAGCGGTGAGTAACCCATCAGCTCCACACCTTCCCAGCGGGTAAAGACAGCGGGGAGATAATCTTTTGGATCGGTGCTGAAGAGAATTCTGCTCTCGGGTTCAAGGTGCAGATTCACGTTGGACTTCAGATGAATCGGACCGCTCAGGAAGCGTCCTGCCGGTACGACGACGCGACCACCGCCAGCGTCATGGCATGCTGCAATGGCTTGCGCAAAGGCGAGGCTATTGTTGGTAACGCCGTCATCAATGGCGCCGTAATCGCGAACATTAAATTGACGATCAGGAAATGTCGGAACAATGGTTTGCTGACGAATAGTGGACGCCATCTCCCAAGCCTGGTGATGCTGAGCATCACCAGAAGCTTGGGGGGCGCCGGATTGATCAAGAACGGCGCAACCAATAGCACTACCTGCGGTAGCTACCAAAAATGTACGACGACTGATCTTTGCGGGACGAAGCTCTCTCACCTGTCTCTCTCTTTTATATATTCGTTGAGCGTTGCGTGTTCGCTAACTTTCGAGTCAGTAATGATCGTGTTCAAGTGCATACAACTAAAACACTGCATCAATGAAGAAAATTATGGTTGATTTCCGTTCTGCCAAAACACCGTGTGGGTCAATTAAATTGTTGTAGTAAGCCTGGTGCGTAAATCGTTTATTGGCAGAAGCGGCTATCCGGTTGATGTATTCATTGATGCCGTTTTTTTTCATTGTGTATTCCGCTGCCAGGAAAATCAATATCTTTTTAGTGTGAAATTTCTATTTTGTCACCTTTTATTAGTTTGGCTGTCACTGATTTTTTAATGTAATCGGTTCCATGTAATTATTTTTATTCTAGTAAACGGTTACATATTGCGCCGAAAGAATGGTTTACCGTTTTCTTTACAAAAAAAGAGAAATTTTTTTCAAAACTTAGCGAAATAATTTGCTCCTAATAAACCGGGATGCGCGCGGATTATGGTTGCGCCCGATGGAGTTATATTGAGATTGACAGCGCTGTCATACACAGCATAATTTGTTTAACCGGAAATCAGAGGTTGGGATAGCGCTGGCGTTCGTTATTGCGGGACTATTCCCTTCGGTGATAGATTGAAATTGGTATTGACCGAATACCATTGCCGATATTTAGGCGCCGCAAGGCGCCTGTTTTTTCTCTACAGTCGGTAACACTTCTCCTATAACAAAAATCAATCTGGCGAATTTGTACAATCGACCGAAAACTCACCGTAGGTTGCAATCTTGAGCAGTATTATTCATTTACACGAACAGGATAATGTCGGTGTCAGTAAAGCCGCTTTACCTGCCGGAATTACCCTGATCGAACATAATTTCACCTTACGTGCTGACATCCCTGCGATGCACAAAGTGGCGTTGATGCCAATCGCCAAAGGCGAGGCTATTTTGAAATATGGCCAGGTGATTGGTTTTGCCAACGCCGACATTGCTCCCGGCGATCACGTCCATACCCATAACTGTGTGATGGGCGATCTCGAAAAAGATTATGGCTTTTGCCGCAATGCAGTGCCGACTGAATTTGTGCCCGTGGAGCAGCGCGCAACTTTCAGGGGTTACCGTCGTGCCAATGGCAAAGTCGGTACACGCAATTACATCGGTATTCTCACCACCGTGAATTGCTCCGCGACCGTTGCCCGCGCCATCGCCCAGCATTTCACTTTTTCGGGTGAACTCAAACAATTTCCCAATATTGACGGTGTGGTGGCTTTCACCCACGAGACGGGCTGCGGCATGCGCTCGGAAGGTGAGGGTTATGAAACCTTGCGTCGTACGTTTGATGGCTACGCGCGTCATCCGAATTTCGGCGGCGTGATGATGGTAGGGCTTGGTTGTGAAACCATGCAGGTTCAGCGTGTTATGGAAGAAAGTGGCCTGGCGGATACCAAAACTTTTTGCGCCTACACCATTCAGGAAGTAGGCGGTACGCGCATCGCTATCGAGAAAGGTATTGCAACCCTGCGGGAGATGCTGCCTTTAGTGAATGAAGCCAAACGCGAACCAGTGCCTGCCAGCGAGTTGACCTTGGCAGTTCAATGCGGTGGTTCGGATGCGTTTTCTGGCATTACTGCGAACCCGGCGCTGGGTATTGCTGGTGATATTCTTGTGCGCCACGGCGGCACGGTTATCTATTCTGAAACTCCGGAAATTTTCGGTGCCGAGCATTTATTGACCCAACGTGCGGCGACCCCTGAATTGGCAGAAAAATTATTAGAGCGTATTCGCTGGTGGGAAGATTACACCGAGCGCAACGGTTTTGAATTAAACAACAATCCTTCTCCCGGCAACAAGGTTGGTGGACTGACGACTATTTTGGAAAAATCTCTTGGCGCCCAAGCCAAGAGTGGTTCTACCCAAATGACCGGTGTTTATTTATACGCGGAAGAAGTCAAAGAAAAAGGGCTGGTGTTTATGGATAGCCCCGGCTTTGATCCGGTATCCGTCACTGGCCAGGTGGCTTCCGGTGCTAACGTAGTGTGCTTTACCACCGGGCGGGGTTCTGCTTTTGGTTTCAAGCCGGTTCCCAGTATCAAGTTGGCCAGCAATTCGCAATTGTTTGAGCGGATGAAAGAAGACGTGGATATCAACTGCGGCGGTGTTCTGGATGGTGAATATACCTTGCAGGAATGTGGAGAAAAAATCTTTGCCGAAGTGCTTGCTGTTGCATCCGGTGAGTCCACCAAAAGTGAATTGTTGGGTTACGGGGATAATGAATTTAATCCGTGGAAAATTGGTGCCGTTGTATAAATAACATATACAGATGAAGTCACGCGTCTCAACCACGTCGTGATTTCATCGTACAGTTTTATAAAGAAATATCTCCGGTTGTTGCGCAATGCTTTGGTGCATCAACAAAACAAAAGCCGCTGGAGATTGCGCTTAGGTGTTTTGCATCCACCTAAGCGGATTTAAACGCCGCACCGACGGTGAGAGAGAAGAGTCAGACCTTGATGTCTGACCATCATGAAAAGCACAGATTGAGAAGTCAGCGAAGCTATTCTTGCTTATAGTGAATTGTTCTGAGCTGGCCCGATTTAAGTGCCATTATTATAAAGGCGTGATTGCTGCAAAAACTTCTTGCGATTTAATGGTCGCGGGAGGTATTTGTTTGCACTCAAAAGACCTACTTAGAGGGAAGTGTCCTATGAAGATCTCCATACCCAGGGAGCGTCGTGCCCACGAGCGTCGTGTGGCCGCAACACCAGAGACGGTGAAAAAATTTGTTGCCTTAGGTATTGATGTAGCTGTAGAAACAGGTGCCGGTGAAGCAAGCCGGATTACTGATGCGGCTTATGAAGCCGCCGGTGCAAAAATAATTGGTGATCTCGCGCAGTTATTGGCGGATGCCGATATTGTCCTGAAAGTCCAACGTCCCATTTTGGCGGGCGAGGGCGGTCCCGATGAGTTGGCGCTGATGAAACGCGGCGCGCTGCTCATCGCTATTTTATCCCCTTATGCTGACCCTAACGCTATCCAGCAATATGCCACCGCCGGTGTAACGGCAATGGCGCTGGAATTTGTGCCGCGTATTACTCGCGCGCAAAGTATGGACGTGCTCAGCTCCCAGAGTAACCTGGCCGGTTATCGTGCGGTGTTGGAAGCGGTAAATGTTTACGATCGTGCAATGCCGATGATGATGACGGCGGCGGGTACGATTGCACCGGCGCGCGTGATGGTGTTGGGTGCGGGTGTTGCCGGTTTGCAAGCTATTGCGACGGCCAAGCGGCTCGGTGCGATTGTCAGTGCAACCGATGTGCGTGCCGCATCAAAGGAGCAGGTGGAAAGCCTAGGTGGCAAATTTGTCATGGTGGAAAGTGACGAAGTGGCCAATGCAGAAACCGCTGGTGGTTACGCCAAGGAAATGAGTGACGACTACAAGCGCCGCCAGGCGGAATTGGTAGCAGAAACCCTGAAGAAGCAGGACATCGCGATTTGTACCGCGCTGATTCCTGGCCGCAAAGCGCCTACTTTGATCAACGACGAAATGGTGCACAGCATGCGCCCCGGGTCGGTGATTGTGGATCTGGCGGCAGAGCAGGGTGGCAATTGTACGTTGACCAAGCCCGGTGAAGTGGTTGAAATAAATGGTGTGACCATCATTGGTTTGTTCAACATTCCCAGCCGTTTATCTGCCGATGCCAGTGCACTCTATGCCAAGAACCTGCTGAATTTCCTCACGCCGCTGGTGAACGCCGAAGAGAAAGCGCTCAACATCAATTGGCAAGATGAAATTGTTGCAGCGGCGACCTTGACGCGTGACGGTCAGGTGGTTCATCCCAACTTTCAGCCGGCAAATGCCTAGGGGGATTTATGGAAGCGAATTTCATTTCTCAATTATCGATATTTGTGTTGGCTATTTTTGTCGGTTACTACGTGGTGTGGAGTGTTACACCGGCGCTGCATACGCCTTTGATGGCGGTCACGAATGCGATCTCCAGTGTGATTATTGTCGGAGCTTTGATTGCTGTCGGGCCAGCAGAGATGAGTCTGTCCAAAGTCCTTGGCTTTGGTGCAATGGTGTTAGCTGCAATTAATATTTTTGGCGGCTTTACCGTGACGCATCGCATGCTTGCCATGTACAAAAAGAAAAAATAAATCCGCACATCATCATTGGGGAACATCATGACAGAATTACATGCAAACCTTACCTCGCTCGCCTATCTGGTAGCGGCGGTGTTGTTCATCATGGCGCTGCGCGGATTGTCTTCACCGGAGTCTTCCCGCGCTGGAAATTTTTACGGAATGATCGGGATGTTCATTGCTGTTGTAACAACAGTATTGAGCCCCGCTGTGGAATCGTATGGCTGGATTGTGATCGCCTTGGCGATTGGTGCGGTGATTGGTGTAATTACCGCGCGCCGCATTGCCATGACCGCGATGCCGCAATTGGTCGCGGCGTTTCATAGTCTTGTCGGTATGGCTGCGGTGCTGGTAGCCGGTGCGGCATTCAGTAACCCGGCGGCATTCGGGTTGTTGGATTCTGCCGGTGAAATCTTTATTGCCAGCCGTATCGAAATGGGCTTGGGTGTGGTCATTGGTGCGATCACGTTTTCGGGCTCCGTTATCGCGTTTACCAAATTGCAAGGTTTGGTATCCGGTGCGCCGGTCTCTTTCGGTGGGCAGCATGTATTGAATGCCCTGATTGGATTGGTGATCCTGGGGCTGATTGTTTATTTCTGCTTTGAACAAGCGCCCTGGGTGTTCTGGAGTATGACCGCGCTGGCCTTTGTGATTGGTGTGTTGCTGATCATTCCTATCGGTGGTGCAGACATGCCGGTGGTGGTTTCCATGCTTAACTCCTACTCCGGTTGGGCGGCGGCTGGTATCGGTTTTACCTTACATAATGATGCGCTGATTGTTACTGGTGCACTAGTCGGCTCTTCGGGTGCAATTCTGTCTTACATCATGTGTAAGGGTATGAATCGTTCCTTCTTCAATGTTATCCTCGGCGGCTTTGGTGGCGATACGGCTGGTGCCGGTGCGAGCGGTGGTGTTGATGATCGTCCGGTAAAACAAGGCAGCGCTGAAGATGCGGCTTTTATTATGAAGAATGCCGGTTCCGTCATTATCGTACCCGGTTATGGCATGGCAGTAGCACAGGCACAACACGCGTTGCGCGAGATGTGCGATGAACTGAAAAAAGCCGGTGTCAAAATCAGTTACGCGATTCACCCGGTTGCCGGCCGTATGCCGGGCCATATGAATGTGTTATTGGCAGAAGCGAATGTGCCTTACGATGAAGTGTTTGAGCTGGAAGACATCAATAATGAATTCCAGACTGCCGATGTGGCGTTTGTGATTGGTGCCAACGACGTTACCAATCCGGCTGCCAAGAGTGATCCGGCCAGCCCCATCTTCGGTATGCCGATCCTCGATGTGGAAAAAGCGCGCACTGTACTCTTTGTTAAACGCAGTATGGCGTCCGGTTATGCCGGTGTGCAGAATGAGTTGTTCTACAAGGATAACACCATGATGCTGTTCGGCGATGCGAAAAAAATGGTGGAGACTATCGTCAGAAACCTGGATTGATTTTTTTGTATGCCTCCTACAAGTGCCTCTTTATAAGAGGCACTTTTGTTATCTGGATAATATCGACACGGACGTTCCATAACTAGAACAGCTGTGAGAACCGTATTCTCTCGGGTAAAACAACACAAAAATATTATAAACGACCAAGTGCTTTGCGCGCTATGAGTCAAAAAAAGCAGTCAACACGAGAAAAACGATTATGGAAACTTTGTATCAACATCAACCAAAAAAACGTTTGTTGCGAACCATAGGTATTGTTTGTCTAACCGGTTTGCTAATGAGTTGCGGCGTGAAAGATAACGTCAAAATTCTCAAACTGGGCCATAACCTCGATCAAACTACCTCTGTACACAAAGCTATGGTGTTTATGGGTGAACGCCTGCACGAATTGTCCGGCGGTACCATGCGTGTCGATGTGTATCCCAGTGGGCAACTCGGCTCAGAACGTGAATTAATTGAGCTACTGCAAGTAGGCAGTCTTGCCATGACTAAAGTCTCTGCCAGCCCTATGGAAGGTTTTGTGCCGGAGATGCGCATCTTCAGTATTCCTTATGTATTTCGCGATGAAGAACATCTCTGGCGCTTTCTGGAAAGTGATGTCGGTAAAGGTATGCTCGCGAAAGGGGAAGACAAACGTTTGCGCGGTATCGGTTATTACGATGCAGGCAGTCGCAGTTTTTACAGTCAATGCGGTACAGGCAAACCGATTCGCACACCATCAGATCTTTCAGGTTTAAAAGTTCGTGTACAAGAAAGCCAAACCTCTGTGCGCATGATTCAGGCGCTGGGTGGTTCTGCAACGCCTATCTCGTGGGGTGAGCTTTACACCGCATTGCAACAAGGTGTAGTGGATGCGGCGGAAAATAACCCGCCAAGTTTTTATCTCTCTAAACATTTTGAAGTGTGCAAGCTGTTTACGATTGATGAGCACACCTCTGTACCGGATGTGATGTTGATCAGCAGTTATGTCTGGAGCACCCTTAATGAACAGCAACAGGCTTGGTTGCAACAGGCGATGGATGAATCAGTTGATTTTCAGCGCGAACTCTGGGCACGGGATACGCAGGAAGCCTTGACCGCGGTCCAGGCTGCCGGTGTCGAAGTAGTTTATCCAGATAAAAACTTGTTCAAGGAACAGGTTAAAAGCATGCACGAGTCCTATCGTGGCGAACCTATCTATGACTTGATGCAACGCATCAGCGACATGTAAGACACTGAGGACTTCACGATGCAAAGCGTATTAAAAAAACTGGATAGTTTGTTGGCCTTTATCCTGATGGTGTTGATGGCCACTATCGTTATTGATGTGACCTGGCAGGTGCTCTCACGTTTTATTGTTGGTAATCCCAGTTCGATCACCGAAGAGATCGCACGTTTTCTGTTGATCTGGATCGGACTTTTGGGGGCTGCCTATGCCTTTCGTATGCACTCGCACCTGGGGCTCGATTTATTTACGGCAAAGATGGAACCCTCTCGCAGACATGCAGCGGAAATCTTTTCGCAAATCATGAGTTTCCTCTTTTCCGCCTGGGTAATGGTTTACGGCGGCATCAGTCTGGTGAAATTGCAATTTGATCTCGGTCAAACCTCGGCGGCGCTGGAGGTCAACATGGGTTATGTGTACAGCGTGATTCCGATTGCCGGGGTGCTTATTTGTATTTATGCCCTCGACAATATGCTCAGCGCAAAGGTCCGTGTAGGCGCCAGCGCCGACGCCGGCCAAAACCCTATTGATTAATAACCAGAAGAATAACGAGGCGAGAGATCATGGAAATTTCAATTTTAGTGTTATTGCTCAGCTTTGCCATTCTATTGGCAATGAACGTTCCTATTTCTATCAGCATTGGTATTGCGACCTTGCTGACGATGTTGTTCACCATCGACGCCGGGCCGGCAGTTGTGACTATCGCGCAACGCATGGCGAGTGGTATCAACAGTTTTGCGTTGCTGGCTATTCCGTTCTTTATTTTATCGGGCATCCTGATGGGGCGCGGCGGTATTGCGCATCGCCTGATTGAATTTGCTAAAGTGATGTTTGGCATGTTGCCCGGCGGTTTGGCGTTCGTGAATATCATCAGCTGTACGTTGTTCGGTGCTATCTCCGGTTCGGCGGTAGCTGCGACTTCGGCCATCGGTGGTTTCATGGTGCCGGTGATGGAGAAAGAGGGTTACGATCGTGCGTTCAGTGGCGCTGTGACCGTGACTGCATCGACCACCGGTTTGTTGATTCCGCCGAGTAATATTCTCATTGTGTATTCCTTGGCCAGTGGCGGTGTTTCTATCGCGGCCTTGTTTATTGCCGGTTATTTGCCGGGCATTTTGTTGATGCTGGGCTTGATGGCAGTTTGCGGTTTTTATGCCAAGGCCAAAGGCTATCCGGTGGGTGAGCGCGTTGGTCTGCGTGCTGCGGTCAAGAAAACCCTGGATGCTATTCCAAGCCTGTTACTTATTGTGATTGTGATCGGCGGCATTATTGGTGGTTATGTTACTGCGACCGAGGCCAGCGTAATTGCGGTACTTTATTCGCTGTTATTGGCGGTCGTTTTTTATCGCGAAGTCAGTGTTAAAGAAATACCGGAAATTCTGGTGAAATCAGTGGAGACAACAGCCATTGTAATGCTGTTGATTGGTACGTCTTCGGCGATGTCCTGGATTCTGTCCTACGAAAATATTCCGCAAAGTATCAGCGATGGTTTGATTGCGTTGAGTGATAACCCGATCATTATCCTGCTGATCATCAACGTGATCTTATTGATTGTCGGCATCTTTATGGATATGACGCCGGCGGTATTGATCTTCACGCCCATCTTCCTGCCGGTGGTCACCGAATTGGGTATGTCGCCATTGCACTTCGGGATCATGATGGTGTTGAACCTGTGCATCGGTTTGTGTACACCGCCGGTAGGCAGCGTGTTATTTGTGGGGTGTGGTATTGCCAAAACAACGATTGCGCAGATGGTGCGTCCATTGTTGCCGATGTATTTCGCGATGTTCGTGGTGTTGTTGCTGGTGACTTATGTCCCTGCCATCAGTGAATGGCTGCCGCGTATGTTTGGTTTGTATTGATGAGAAGTTGATAGGTGTTTTCATGAAGATAGAACATTTTGCTTTCAATGTGGCTGATCCCATTGCTGTCGCCGAGTGGTATGTAACGCATATGGGAATGACCATTGCGCGCAAGATGGAAGGTGGCCCCAACACCCATTTTCTCGCCGATGATAGCGGTCAGGTGATGATTGAGATTTATAACAATCCACCTGATCAGGTACCGGATTATGCGCATATGAATCCGCTGATTTTGCACCTGGCTTTTGTGTGCGAAAACCCGGAAGAAAAACGTGCAGAGCTAGAAAAGTTCGGTGCGACGTTTGCGGAAGAAGTCCGCATTAAAGATGGCTCGCACCTGGTAATGATGCGCGACCCCTGGGGCTTGGCGATTCAATTATGCAAGCGTGGTACGCCGATGTTGAAATAAAGTTGTAGGTCGGATTAGCCAAAAGTGTAATCCGACACAAAAAACTGCGCGCTAGGCGCGCAGCTCCTGTTCAAAAACAGCTTTATCAATAACACCACCACGATAACGAATGATGATACCTGCACAGCGAGTGCCTTGTTTTGCAGCATCCGCTGCCGAGGCCCCATTTAATCGGGCAGCCAGATAGCCGGCATTGAAGGTATCGCCAGCGCCGGTTGTATCGATAATATCCTTCACGGGGGGAACAGGCACACGAACTTCCTGTCCGTTCTGAATGATGATGGTGTCACTGGCACCGCGTTTTAAAATCAGTTCGTTAACTGCCGTTGTTTTATAACGATCTATGC
Organism: uncultured Cellvibrio sp.; assembly: GCA_946886255.1. The sequence continues at coordinate 16,561 of CAMPIG010000051.1, forward strand.
ACCCCTGAACAGAGTCGTCGCCCCACAACAGCAACTCATCGTCAAGTGTCAACAATGCAATATCGGTGAATTGTAAAATAGCCAGCATGGCTTGTTGGGCTTCACTTTTATCGCGCCACAAGCGCGGACGAAAATTGCTGTCGAACGCAATCTTGACACCTGCCGTGCGTAACTGTTGTAACGCTGCGAGCAGTATCTTGCGCGATGTTTCGCCGATGATAGCCAAGGTGATACCGCTGAGGTACACACAATCGCAAGCCTTCAATTGTGCAACCAGGTGTTCGGCTTGTTCGGTTGTTGAAAATAATTCGCGTGCCGGCGCTTCTTTACGCCAGTAAAAAAACTCACGTTCGCCATCCGGTGTGTTGCGGATGATGTACAGGCCCGGCGATCGACCCGGCAACTGATTGATCATATCGGTACCGATTTTTTCGTCGCTCATGCGTTGCAGGATTTGTTTGCTGTAAGGGTC
>CAMPIG010000052.1 GCA_946886255.1 uncultured Cellvibrio sp.
TTCGTGAGGGTGGTCGTACTGTCGGTGCTGGTGTAGTTGCCAAAATCATTCAGTAATAAGCTTTTTGATGTAAAAGAAGACGCCCTATTGGGGCGTCTTTTTATTTAGGTGTTTTGATTGGTGCAATGCTATAGCTCTGCTCGATTGCTTTGTGAAAGGCGATAGGTCCAGGCTGTTAGAGTTGGAGCGCCTCAAAGGGTTTTGACTCTTTTGGGGTTCATCCTTTCGTAATACGGCCTCGATTTTTGATTGCCAGGCATGTGCTAATAAATATCTATATCTTTTTAATTATCCCTGTTGACAGCCTGTGTGCTGATCATTAAGATTGCGCCTCCTTTTGCTGGGGTGCTTTCTGCGTCAGCAAGCAAGGTTGTTCTTTAATAACATTTGGAGTTCGGTTCACATGCAGAATCAACGCATTCGGATTCGCCTGAAGGCTTTCGATCACAAGCTTATCGACGCCTCTACTCAAGAGATTGTTGAAACAGCAAAGCGTACAGGTGCTCAGGTTCGTGGTCCGATTCCGCTGCCGACTCGTAAAGAGCGCTTCACCGTATTGATCTCTCCGCACGTTAATAAAGATGCGCGTGATCAATATGAGATCCGTACACATAAGCGTTTGCTGGATATTGTTGAGCCTACTGAAAAAACTGTAGATGCCTTAATGAAGCTGGATCTGGCTGCAGGTGTTGAAGTTCAAATTAGTCTCGGCTAAGTAAATGTTTTAAGTCTTGTCGCATAGGGCGGCAAGACTGTGTAACGCTCTGAAATGGGCGGCCATAGCGGGTAAAAGCCCCGTACACTAAGAGGTTAGTAAAATGACGATTGGTATTGTCGGCCGCAAAAGCGGTATGACTCGCATATTTACCGATGATGGTTTATCCATTCCTGTCTCTGTGATTGAGGTTGAGCCCAATCGCGTCACTCAGGTTAAGAATGTAGAAACCGATGGCTATTCTGCTGTGCAGATTACTATTGGTTCTCGTCGCTCCTCCCGTGTTACCAAGTCTGAAGCAGGTCACTTCGCTAAAGCAAATGCTGAGGCGGGTCGCGGCTTGTGGGAACTGCGTAACGACTCTCAAGAAGCTTTCGAAGTTGGTGCTCAAATTACTGTTGAGTCATTCGCGGCTGGTCAAAAAATTGATGTTACGGGCACCTCCAAAGGTAAGGGTTTTGCCGGTACCGTCAAGCGCTGGAATTTCAACATGCAGGATGCCACGCACGGCAACTCGCGTTCTCACCGCGTTCCTGGCTCTATAGGCCAGTGTCAAACCCCGGGTCGCGTCTTCAAAGGCAAAAAAATGACTGGTCATTTGGGTGCTGAGCAGGTCACTGTTCAGAATCTAGAAGTCGTTCGTGTCGACGTTGAGCGTAATCTGCTTTTGGTCAAGGGTGCTATTCCTGGTGCGCCAGGTGGCGATGTGATTGTGCGTCCGGCAGTTAAAGCGCGCAACAACGCTTAAGTATCCGAGAGGAATCGACGATGGAATTAAATATTGTTACACCCGGTGGTGCTAAAGGTACTTTAAGCGTATCTGAAGTGGCGTTCGGTAGAGAGTTTAATCAGGATCTTGTGCATCAGGCCGTTGTTGCTTATATGGCGGGAGCTCGCCAGGGTACTAAAGCGCAGTTGACCCGTGCAGAAGTATCCGGTGGCGGTAAGAAACCTTGGCGTCAAAAGGGTACAGGTCGTGCTCGTGCGGGTACTATTCGTAGCCCGATATGGCGTTCAGGTGGCGTAACATTTGCCGCCAAGCCGCGCAATCATGATCAGAAGTTGAATAAGAAAATGTATCGCGCAGCGTTGCAATGCATTTTGTCAGAATTGAACCGTCAGGATCGCTTGGTCGTTGTCGAGAGTTTCGACGTTGATGCTCCCAAAACCAAAAGTCTTGTGCAAAAGCTGGCTCAATACGATTTATCTGAAGCGCTGATCGTGACTGAGGAAATGAGTGAAAACTTATTCCTTGCTTCACGGAATCTGCACAAAGTTGATGTGCGTGATGTTCAGGGTGTCGATCCTGTAAGTCTGATTCGTTTTGACAAGGTAATCGTAACTGTTCCTGCTCTGAAAAAATTTGAGGAGATCCTGGGATGAACCAAGAGCGCCTGTATAAAGTGTTGCTAGGTCCAGTGGTTTCTGAAAAAGCAGCCGCTGCTGGCGATGCTAGCAATCAAGTCGTCTTCAAGGTGCTTGCCAATGCAAGTAAGCTTGAAATTAAAGCCGCCATTCAGGCGCTGTTCAACGCAAAAGTTGAAAGTGTGCGTGTGCTGAATGTGAAGGGCAAAACCAAGCGTACCCGCTACGGAGTTGGCACAAAAAGCGATTGGAAGAAAGCTTATGTGCGTCTTGAGCAAGGTCAAGAAATCGACTTTGCGGTAGCTGAGTAAGGGGATTGTTGCAATGGCTATTGTAAAAAGTAAACCAACCTCGCCCGGCCGTCGCTTTGTCGTCCGTGTGGTTAATCCTGATTTGCATAAGGGTGAACCCTACGCGCCGTTGTTGGAAAAGAAATCCAAAAGTGGTGGTCGCAATAATGCTGGTCGTATCACTACCCGTCATATCGGTGGTGGTCATAAGCAGCATTATCGCGTGGTAGATTTTCGCCGTAATAAAGACGGAATTCCGGCAGTTGTAGAGCGTGTTGAGTACGATCCCAATCGTACAGCATACATTGCCCTCGTATGCTATGCGGACGGTGAGCGTCGCTACATCATTGCACCTAAGGGTTTGTCTGCTGGCGATAAAATTGAGTCAGGTGATGCCGCTTCTATCAAAGTTGGCAACACGCTACCGATTCGCAATATCCCGTTGGGTAGTGTTGTTCACTGTGTCGAGCTTAAGCCTGGTAAAGGTGCACAGATAGCTCGTTCAGCGGGTGCGTCTGCTCAGTTGGTTGCTCGTGAAGGTGCATATGCCACTTTACGTTTGCGTAGTGGTGAAATGCGCAAAGTGTTAAGTGAATGTCGCGCTACTTTGGGCGAAGTTTCCAACAGCGAACACAACTTGCGTTCACTGGGCAAGGCGGGTGCTACTCGCTGGCGTGGTGTGCGTCCGACTGTTCGCGGTGTTGCGATGAACCCGGTTGATCACCCGCATGGCGGTGGTGAAGGTCGTACCTCTGGTGGTCGTCACCCGGTTTCACCATGGGGTATCCCAACGAAGGGTTACAAAACGCGCAAAAACAAGCGCACCGATAAGATGATTGTTCGTCGTCGCGACAAGAAGTAAGCGTCGACTTAACAGCTGAGTGAGGAAACAACAGTGCCACGTTCACTGAAAAAAGGTCCTTTTATCGATCTTCACCTGATTAAGAAGGTCGAAGCAGCGATCGCAGGTAATGATCGTCGTCCAATTAAAACCTGGTCGCGCCGTTCCATGATTATGCCGGAAATGGTGGGTTTGACTCTGGCTGTTCATAATGGGCGTCAACACGTGCCGGTCCTGGTCAACGAAGAAATGGTTGGTCACAAACTTGGCGAATTTGCAGCTACCCGCACATACCGTGGCCATGCCGCAGATAAAAAAGCTAAAAAGCGCTAAGCGCTAAAGTGCCTACGAGGTAATACGATGGAAGTATCAGCAAAACTTAGCGGTGCTCGTCTGTCGGCGCAGAAAGCGCGTTTGGTAGCCGATCAAATTCGCGGTAAAGGCGTTGAAGACGCTCTTGATATTCTGGCCTTCAGTACTAAGAAGGGTGCAGCAATTATTAAGAAAGTGCTCGAATCTGCAATTGCAAACGCAGAGCATAACGAAGGCGCTGATGTTGACGAATTGAAAGTGTCGACAATTTATGTGGGTGAAGGCACCAGCTTGAAGCGCATTAAGCCGCGCGCCAAGGGTCGTGCTGACCGCATTGTTAAACGCACTTGTCACATCACCGTTAAAGTAGCCGACTAGTAAGAGAGCAGGCGTTATGGGTCAGAAAGTACATCCGAACGGTATTCGTCTGGGGATCATCAAAAAACATACTTCTATTTGGTATGCAGATGGTACCCAGTACGCCGACAAACTGAATATAGACTTGAAAGTGCGTTCGTACATTCAGGAAAAGCTTGCCAGTGCATCTGTTAGCCGCGTTGATATCGAGCGCCCGGCTAACACAGCAAGAATTACAATTCATACCGCTCGTCCGGGAATTGTAATCGGCAAGAAAGGCGAAGACGTTGATAAATTGCGTGCTGAAATCAGCAGGCAAATGGGCGTGCCTGTTCATATCAACATCGAAGAAATTCGCAAGCCTGATCTGGATGCGGCTCTGGTAGCGCAAAGCGTTGCTCAACAGCTGGAGCGTCGTGTGATGTTCCGCCGTGCGATGAAGCGTGCTGTGCAAAATGCTATGCGTCAGGGCGCTGAAGGTATCAAAATCCAGGTGGGTGGTCGCTTGGGTGGTGCCGAGATTGCTCGTAGTGAATGGTATCGTGAAGGCCGTGTGCCGTTGCACACATTGCGTGCGGATATTGATTACGCAACAGCCGAAGCGAGCACAACCTACGGCATCATCGGTGTAAAAGTATGGATTTTCAAAGGTGAAGTTATCGGTGAAGTAGTTGAAGCCGAAGCTGCATCCAAGAAAAAACCTGCAAAAGCCAAGTAAGGAGTACGCAAAATGTTACAACCAAAGCGTACAAAGTTTCGCAAGCAAATGAAAGGCCGTAACCGCGGCTTGGCCCAGCGTGGCTCCAAAGTGAGTTTTGGTGATTTTGGCTTGAAAGCAACTGGTCGCGGTCGCATTACTGCTCGTCAAATCGAGGCAGCTCGTCGTGCGATGACCCGTCACGTCAAACGTGGTGGCAAAATCTGGATTCGTGTATTCCCGGATAAACCAATTACCGAAAAACCCTTGGAAGTTCGTCAAGGTAAAGGTAAAGGTAACGTGGAATATTGGGTGGCACAAATTCGTCCTGGCAAGGTTCTTTATGAAATGGATGGCGTGAGCGAAGAGTTAGCTCGCGAAGCCTTCTCTCTTGCAGCGGCTAAATTGCCTATTTCTACAACATTTGTAAAACGTTCGGTGATGTGATGAAAGCTTCAGAACTCCGCGAAAAGTCCGTCGAAGAACTGAATGGCGCGCTGTTGGCTCAATTAAAGGAACAGTTCAAGTTGCGTATGCAAGCTGCTACTGGTCAGTTGGGTCAATCTCATTTGTTGGCAAAAACTAGAAAAGATATTGCCCGCATCAAGACAGCGCTTAAACAAAAGGCAGGTAACTAACGATGACTCAGGCTACTAACCAGGCTCGTACATTGACCGGTAAGGTCGTTAGCGACAAGATGGATAAAACCATCACTGTGCTGATTGAGCGTCGTGTTAAGCATGAAGTTTATGGCAAGTACACGACCAAGTCATCAAAGCTGAAAGCTCACGACGAAAACAATGAATGCAAAATTGGCGACGTTGTTACCGTTGCTGAGTCTCGTCCACTGTCAAAAACCAAGACTTGGACTTTAGTCAATATTGAAGAGCGCGCTACAGAGATCTAAATGATCTCGGCGACTTTATAAGTTTCGGAGACGGACGATGATTCAAACAGAAAGTTACTTAGATGTTGCTGACAACAGCGGTGCTCGCCGTGTCATGTGCATCAAGGTTCTTGGCGGCTCCCACCGTCGCTATGCATCCGTGGGCGATATCATCAAGGTTACTGTTAAGGAAGCAATTCCTCGCGGTAAGGTGAAGAAGGGCCAAGTAATGAAGGCAGTTGTCGTGCGCACCAAAAAAGGTGTTCGTCGACAAGACGGTTCATTAATCAAGTTTGACGATAATGCCGCCGTACTGCTGAACAACCAGGATGCTCCGATTGGTACCCGTATTTTCGGACCAGTAACTCGTGAGTTACGTGGCGAGAAATTTATGAAAATCATTTCTCTTGCTCCTGAAGTACTTTAAGTAACCAGGCCAAGCAGAGAATCGAGGGCAGACAAATGCGTAAAATTAAACGTGATGACGAAGTGATTGTTATCGCCGGTCGCGACAAGGGCAAGCGTGGGAAAGTGTTACGCGTATTGGCTGAAGATCGTTTGATTGTTTCAGGCATTAACATGATCAAAAAGCACCAGAAACCAAACCCCCAACTGGGTGTGGCTGGTGGGATTGTTGAGAAAGAAGCCTCCATTCATGCTTCTAACGTTGCTATTTTCAATTCGGCAACAAAGAAAGCTGATCGGGTTGGCTTCAAGATCCTTGAAAATGGCGACAAAGTTCGTGTTTTCAAATCCAATGGCGAAGCCGTAGGGGCGTAATTAAACATGGCTAGGCTCAGAGATCTATACAGCAAAGAAATCGCCCCCAAACTCAAAGAAGAGTTGGGCTTGGCGAATGTAATGGAAGTGCCTCGCATTACCAAAATCACTTTGAATATGGGTGTGGGTGAAGCGGTAGGTGACAAAAAAGTGCTTGAAAACGCAGTTAATGACTTGATTAAAATCGCTGGTCAGAAGGCTGTTGTAACGAATGCACGTAAATCAATCGCAGGTTTCAAGATTCGTGATGGTTGGCCGATCGGTTGTAAAGTAACTCTACGTCAAGAGCGGATGTATGAGTTTCTGGACCGCCTGATTTCTGTTGCCATTCCTCGCATTCGTGACTTCCGCGGGATCAGTCCAAAGCAGTTTGATGGTCGCGGTAACTTTTCTATGGGCGTTACCGAGCAAATTATCTTCCCGGAAATTGACTACGATAAGGTTGATAAGCTTCGTGGTTTGGATATTTGTATCACTACCACTGCGCGGACAGACGAAGAAGGTCGTGCGCTGCTGAAAGCGTTCAACTTCCCGTTCAAAGGCTAAGGGTTAAGTCATGGCTAAGAAATCTATGATTGCGCGTGAAGTCAAGCGTGCACAGATCGAGAAAAAGTATGCGGCTAAGCGCGCAGAACTGAAGGCGGCAATTGTTAATCCGTCATCTACTGAAGAGCAAGTGTGGGAAGCGCAAATTAAACTGCAGAAAATGCCTCGTGATGCTAGCAAATCTCGTCAGCGCAATCGTTGTCGTGTAACTGGTCGTCCTCATGGTGTTTATCGCAAATTCGGCTTGTGCCGTCACAAATTGCGTGAAGCAGCCATGCGCGGTGATGTCCCCGGCTTGGTTAAAGCCAGCTGGTAAGCCTCGGCTTAATATTAGGAGCAGAATCTGATGAGCATGCAAGATCCGTTGGCAGATATGCTGACCCGCATTCGCAATGCGCAACAAGTGGGTAAAGCAACTGTAACCATGCCATCTTCCAAGTTGAAGATCAGCGTGGCAAAAGTACTCTCTGATGAGGGTTACGTTAGTGGTTTTTCTATTAGCGAAGGTGCTAAACAAGAACTGACCATTGATCTGAAGTATTTTGAAGGCAAGCCAGTAATTGCTGAGCTTGACCGCGTAAGCCGTCCTGGCCTGCGTAACTATGCCGGTAAAACTGCAATTCCTACCGTTCGCGGTGGTTTGGGAATTGCAATTGTTTCTACCAGTAAAGGTGTAATGACTGATCGTGCTGCTCGTGCCGCTGGCGTGGGTGGCGAAGTCCTCTGCACAGTATTCTAATTGGGAAATCGTCATGTCACGAGTTGCAAAAAGTCCGGTTGAAGTACCCGCCGCAGTGACTGTAAGCCTCAAAGGCCAAAGTCTCTCTATTAAAGGTGGCAAAGGTACATTGGCGCTCGAAATTCACCCGAATGTTGAAGTTAAGCAGGACGACAACGTCCTGACCTTCGCTCCACGGGATGGTGCCAAGCAGTCAGATGCGTTAGCAGGAACAACCCGCGCATTGGTCAGTAATATGGTGATCGGTGTTAGCCAGGGTTTTGAGAAAAAACTGACACTTGTTGGTGTTGGTTATCGTGCTAAAGCAGAAGGTAACACTGTAAACCTGTCTTTGGGTTATTCAAATCCCGTTAATTACTCTCTGCCTGCAGGTGTAACGGTAGAAACCCCGAGCCAGACTGAAATTGTACTTAAAAGCGCTGACAAGCAATTGCTGGGTCAAGTTGCTGCTGAAATCCGTTCTATTCGTGCACCAGAGCCTTATAAGGGTAAAGGTGTTCGTTATTCGGATGAGCAAGTACTGCGTAAAGAAGCCAAGAAAAAGTAGGGCCTAGGTTATGAGCGATAAGAAGTTATCTCGTCTTCGCCGTGCGCGCCGTGCCCGTGCAAAGATTCGTGAATTGAATATCACCCGTCTGGCGATTCACCGCACACCGCGGCATATCTATGCGCAAGTTATTGCAGAAGATGGTGCAAAAGTGTTAGTAAGCGCCTCGACGCTTGATGCAAGTTTACGTAGCGGCAAAACCGGCAACGTTGATGCTGCGAAAGCCGTTGGCGCTCTGATTGCTGAGCGCGCCAAAGCTGCCGGTATTACCCAGGTTGCATTTGATCGTAGTGGTTTCAAATACCATGGTCGTGTCAAAGCTCTGGCTGATGCTGCGCGTGAAGGTGGACTGGAATTCTAAAGGTTAAGATATGGCTTACTCCAAGAAAGAAGAAGACAACAACGAAGGCTTGCAAGAAAAGCTGGTACAAGTTAATCGTGTTGCCAAAACTGTTAAAGGTGGTCGTATCTTTGCTTTTACAGCGCTGACAGTGGTTGGTGATGGTAATGGTAAAGTCGGCTTTGGTCGCGGTAAAGCACGCGAAGTGCCTGTGGCTATCCAGAAAGCGATGGAAGCCGCACGCCGGAATATGATCAGTGTTGAACTGAACGGAGATACCCTACAATACCCAACTAAAGGGCGTCATGGGGCTTCAAAAGTTTATATGCAGCCTGCTTCGCAAGGTACGGGTGTAATTGCCGGTGGTGCAATGCGTGCTGTTTTAGAAATTGCAGGCGTTCAGAACGTATTGGCGAAATGTTATGGTTCAACCAATCCGGTGAACGTTGTTCGTGCAACCTTTGACGCGTTAAAGACAATGGCTTCTCCCGATGCCGTTGCAGCAAAACGTGGTAAAAGTGTTGAAGAGATTCTGAACTAGTCGATAGTTATCGATTACTTGATAGCGGAATATCATCATGGCTAAGAAAATGATTAAGGTTACTCAGATCAAGAGCACTGCTCATCGTCTGAAGAACCATCAGGCTTGCGTAAAAGGCTTGGGCCTGCGCCGTATCGGCCACTCTGTTGAGGTTGAAGATACCCCCTCAGTGCGTGGCATGATTAATTTGGTAAATTATCTGGTTAAGGTAGAGGGAGAGTAACATGCGTCTTAATACGCTAAGCCCCGCCCCCGGCAGAATTCGCGAAAAAAAGCGTGTTGGTCGTGGTATCGGTAGTGGCCTGGGTAAAACTGCAGGTCGCGGCCACAAAGGTTTGAAGTCTCGTTCAGGTGGTTCCGTCAAGCCAGGTTTTGAAGGCGGTCAAATGCCGCTGCAAAAGCGTTTGCCCAAGTATGGCTTCACGTCCCGTATCAGTCTTGTTACCGCTCAGGTTCGTTTGTCTGAGCTGAATCTGGTTGATGGTGATGTAGTAGATTTGGAAACCCTGAAACAAGCTGATGTTCTTAATGCAAATATCAAGCGCGCCAAAATTTTTGCTTCTGGCGAGCTGAAAAAAGCAGTTACGGTGAAAGGCTTATCTGTGACTAAAGGTGCTAAAGCGGCTATCGAAGCTGCTGGCGGAAAAATCGAAGAATAAAAGAGGCGCGAATGGCAACTCCCGGTAATCTGCCGCTAGCAAATCAAAAAGGTTTAGGCGAGCTTTGGGCTCGCCTTCGCTTTCTGTTTTTAGCTATTGTGGTTTATCGCATTGGTACTCATATTCCTGTTCCGGGTCTTGACCCAGAGCGTATCGCCAACTTATTTAACCAAAGCCAAGGGACGATCCTGGGTTTGTTTAATATGTTTTCTGGTGGCGCATTGGAACGAATGAGTATCCTGGCTCTAGGGATTATGCCCTATATTTCAGCCTCGATTATCATGCAGTTGTTGACTGCTGTTACGCCATCTTTAGAGCAATTGAAAAAAGAGGGTGATGCAGGGCGTCGGAAGATAAATCAATATACGCGTTACTTTACGGTTGTTCTTGCAACTGTTCAGGCTTTGGCCATGGCCGTGAGCTTTTCTTCGTATGCTTATGGCGGCGAGCCGAGCTTCTCCTTCTTTTTCATAGCTATTGTGTCCTTGGTTACGGGTGCGGTATTTATGATGTGGCTGGGTGAGCAGGTAACTGAGCGTGGTATTGGCAACGGTATATCTATGCTTATTTTTGCCGGTATCGTGGCTGGTCTGCCTAGTGCAATTGGTCAGGCATTTGAGAGCGCGCGTCAAGGTGATTTGCACATTCTGTTGCTCTTGGTTATTGCTGTTATTGCGCTTGCTGTTATTTGGTTGGTGGTTCGTATTGAGAGAGGCCAGCGCCGTATCACAGTAAACTATGCAAAGCGGCAGCAAGGTCGACAGGGGTATGCTGCACAAAGCAGTCATCTGCCGTTGAAAATCAATATGGCGGGCGTTATTCCGGCGATCTTTGCAAGTAGTATTTTGTTGTTTCCAGCTTCAATCGCACAGTGGTTCGGCCAAGGTGGAGAAGGTGCTGTGAATGAGTTTTTACAAGAATTCGCTTTAGCCATTGGTCCCGGCCAACCGCTTAATATTATTCTGTTTGCCGGTTTGATTACTTTTTTCTGCTTCTTCTACACGGCTTTGATGTTCAATCCGAAAGAAGTAGCTGATAATTTGAAGAAATCAGGTGCTTACATTCCAGGTATTCGTCCTGGTGAGCACTCAGCCAAGTATATTGATAGTGTACTAACACGTTTAACTGTGGTGGGCGCTATCTATATGTCCGCAGTGTGTCTGTTGCCCCAGTTCCTGGTAGTGGCTACGAATGTGCCATTTTACTTGGGTGGCACTTCACTACTGATTGTTGTGGTAGTGGTGATGGATTTTATGTCCCAGGTTCAGGCACATCTGATGTCTCATCAGTATGAATCGCTGATGAAGAAGTCAAACTTAAAAGGTTTCGGCGGCAGTAACGTCCGTTGATCCTGGATATTAGGGTTGAATCATGAAAGTTCGTGCTTCTGTTAAAAAGATTTGTCGTAATTGCAAAATGGTGCGTCGTAACGGTGTTTTGCGGGTAATCTGCAATGTTGAGCCGCGTCATAAGCAGCGTCAAGGTTAAATAGCTTTCGAATATACTTGTGTTCCGTAAGCTTGAGCAGGTGGAGTTACTGTAGCCACCTGCTCGTTGTTTTGGAGTACGGGATGTTCATCAGAGAGTTATTATGGGGGCGTTGACTGTCGCTTGGTGAAAAATTCATCAGGCTATTGATTTCAAGTGACTTTATCGCTATCCTTTCGCGCCTTTTTGGAGTGCTGGATGGCGTTGTTACTGTCAACGCTACACAATTTACGTGTTACTGGAGTAATTTGAATGGCCCGTATTGCTGGTGTAAACATACCAGATAATAAGCACGCGGTTATCTCTTTGACCTATGTCTACGGGATTGGCCGTACCACAGCGAAGCAGATTTGCGCTGCCACTGGTATCGCAGAAGATGTAAAAATCTCTACGCTTTCAGAAGAGCAGATGGATGCGATTCGTAATGAGGTAGCCAAGCGCACCGTTGAGGGTGACTTGCGCCGTGTTATATCTATGAACATCAAACGCCTCATGGACTTGGGATGCTACCGTGGCTTACGTCATCGTCGCAGCCTGCCGCTTCGTGGTCAGCGTACTAAAACCAACGCTCGTACCCGCAAAGGTCCGCGTAAGCCAATCAAGAAATAATTGAATTGCTTACGTTTGTCATTCAAGTACGGTAACAACAGGTTAGGAAGAGATTGCTATGGCGAAGCCAGGTAATAAAACCGCAACGAAGAAGAAAGTTAAAAAGACGGTGGTAGATGGGGTAGCCCATATCCACGCTTCTTTTAACAATACTATTGTGACTATCACAGACCGTCAGGGTAACACTCTGTCATGGGCTACCTCTGGTGGTTCAGGTTTCCGTGGTTCACGTAAAAGTACTCCTTTTGCTGCCCAGGTCGCAGCAGAACGCGCCGGTGAAGCCGCGAAAGAATACGGCTTGAAGAACCTCGACGTTGAAGTGAAAGGCCCTGGCCCAGGTCGTGAATCAGCAGTTCGCGCACTGAATAATGTTGGCTACAAAATTACCAACATCACTGACGTAACGCCGATTCCTCACAACGGCTGTCGTCCGCCGAAGAAACGTCGCGTTTAAGGGGGATTTAGAAAAATGGCACGTTATATTGGACCAACTTGTAAATTGTCCCGCCGTGAAGGTACCGATCTCTTTTTAAAGAGTGGTGCGCGCGCGCTGGATTCCAAATGCAAGATTGAAACTGCACCCGGCCAACATGGCCAACGTCGTGGTCGCCTTTCTGACTACGGTGTTCAGTTGCGTGAAAAGCAAAAAGTACGTCGTATTTATGGTGTACTGGAAAAGCAATTTCGCAGCTATTACAAAGAAGCTGCTCGTCGTAAAGGCGCTAGCGGTGAAAACTTGCTGAAATTGTTGGAATCTCGTCTGGATAATGTTGTATATCGCATGGGCTTCGGCGCAACGCGTGCAGAGTCCCGTCAGCTGGTTTCCCACAAAGCCATCAGCGTTAATGGTAAGACTGTAAATATTGCGTCTTATCAGGTTGTTGAAGGCGATGTTGTTGCGGTTCGTGAGAAAGCGAAGAAGCAGTTGCGCATTCAAAATGCTATTAACATTGCTACTCAGCGCAGTCATGTTGAGTGGGTTGATGTTAACTTTGACAAGAAAGAAGGTATTTTTAAGCGCGTTCCTGATCGCAGCGATTTGCCCGCTGATATTAACGAGAACCTCATCATAGAGCTTTACTCTAAGTAAGGGACAAACCGCTAACAGGTGTGGCTATGCAGACTGCAGTAAACGAATTTTTGACTCCGCGTCATATCGATGTTTCAGAGATTACTCCTACTCACGCGCGCGTGGTGTTGGAGCCTTTGGAGCGCGGCTTCGGACATACTCTTGGCAATGCGCTGCGTCGCATTCTGCTGTCCTCTATGGCTGGTTGTGCCATTGTTGAAGCTGAAATCGAAGGTGTTTTGCACGAGTACAGCGACATAGAAGGTGTGCGGGAAGACGTAATTGAAATCCTGCTTAACCTGAAAGGTGTTGCTGTAGTTATGCACGGTAAGGACCAAGCGGTCCTTACATTAAGTAAAAAAGGGCCTGGTGTTGTTACAGCGGCTGATATTCAACTTGATCATGATATAGAGATTAAAAATCCCGATCATGTGATTGCTAATATTACCGGCAACACTGAGTTGAAGATGCGTTTGACTGTTGCTCGCGGTCGCGGTTATCAGCCTGCTGACAGTCGTCGTCGCGATGACGATGAAAGTCGCGCTATAGGCCGTTTGCAGTTAGACGCGTCTTTCAGTCCAGTAAGACGTTTGGCGTACAGTGTCGAAAGTGCTCGCGTAGAGCAACGGACTGACCTTGATAAGTTAGTGCTTGATCTGGAAACCAACGGCACTATCGATCCTGAAGAAGCCATTCGTCGTGCTGCGACTATTCTTCAACAACAATTGGCAGTATTTGTTGACCTTGAAGGTGAGAAACAATCTGCACCGGAACAGAAAGAAGAGGCGATTGATCCTGTTCTGTTGCGTCCGGTAGATGATCTTGAACTGACCGTCCGTTCAGCCAACTGCTTGAAAGCTGAAAATATTTATTACATTGGTGATTTGATTCAGCGTACAGAAGTCGAGTTGTTAAAAACGCCGAACCTTGGTAAGAAATCACTGACCGAGATCAAAGATGTCTTGGCTTCACGCGGGCTGTCTCTCGGAATGCGTTTGGAAAACTGGCCACCAGCCAGCTTGAGAAACGACTAACATTATTAGTTCGCCCGTTAACTCTCTTCGGTGCGGGCGGTTAACGAGATTGCAATTAAGCAATCCATTTTGAAGGATTTGTACCATGCGTCATCGTCTTAGTGGCCGTCAGTTAAATCGTAACGCCTCCCACCGTAAAGCCATGTTTCGCAATATGACCGCGTCTCTGGTTGAGCATGAATTGATTAAAACTACTTTACCCAAAGCAAAAGAATTGCGCCGTGTAGCGGAGCCTTTGATTACATTGGCTAAAATAGACAGCGTTGCTAATCGTCGTCTGGCTTTTAGCCGTTTGCAAAGTAAAGAAGCGGTAGGCAAGTTGTTCAGCAACCTTGGTCCTCGGTACCAAAATCGTCCTGGTGGTTACATTCGTATCTTGAAATGTGGTTTCCGTGCCGGTGACAAAGCACCTATGGCTTATGTTGAATTGGTTGATCGTCCTGTTCAGTCAGTTGAGTCAGCGGTAGAAGCCGAGTAATCACAGGCTGAAGTTACCGAACAAAAAAGCCAGGCTTATACCTGGCTTTTTTGTTTTCTGCATTTGCAATCAAGCCCTCCCTGGCTTATTCAACTTCTTGCTATTTCTTCCTTGGAATGCCAACAGCTTTTTTGGGGCTGGCTTTTTTGCTCGATTGATTGCGTACTTTTGCCGACTGCAACATGGGTTTTAGAAACCTGCCGGTATGAGAGTCCTTTTGTTTGGCCACATCTTCAGGTGTGCCGGTGGCGATGATTTGACCTCCGCCGCTTCCGCCTTCGGGTCCGAGATCTATAATCCAGTCCGCCGTTTTAATCACATCCAGATTATGCTCGATAACTACAATGGTATTTCCGTGGTCGCGAAGTCGGTGTAGGACGTTCAGGAGCTGCTGGATATCGTAGAAATGCAGGCCTGTCGTGGGCTCATCAAGGATATACAAAGTCTTGCCGGTATCCCTTTTTGAAAGCTCTTTGGCTAGCTTCACCCGTTGAGCTTCACCGCCTGATAGCGTGGTTGCAGCTTGGCCTAGGCGAATGTAGGAGAGCCCCACATCTATCAGCGTTCTTAATTTCTTTTCAACCGCGGGTATCGCTTCAAAAAATGCATGCGCATCTTCTACGGTCATCTCCAGCACTTCATGAATGTTTTTGCCTTTGTATTTAACTTCGAGCGTTTCGCGATTGTAGCGTTTGCCTTTGCAGACGTCGCAAGGGACGTAAACATCGGGTAAGAAGTGCATCTCTACCTTGGTTACACCATCCCCTTGGCAGGCTTCGCAACGACCGCCTTTAACGTTGAAGCTGAAGCGGCCGGGTTGATAACCCCGCGACCGAGCCTCTTGTGTGCCCGCGAATAAATCGCGCACCGGTGTAAAAATGCCGGTGTAGGTGGCAGGGTTGGAGCGCGGAGTTCTTCCAATAGGGCTTTGATCAATATCGACGCATTTATCGAATAAGTCCAAGCCTTCAATCGCCTTGTAGGGCGCGGCTTTTAATGTGCTTGCGCCATTGAGCGCTGTCGAAGCTAACGGATGAAGCGTAGCGTTGATCAGTGTTGATTTTCCAGAGCCGGAAACGCCGGTAACGCAAGTCATCAGACCGACCGGGATTTCAACGGTCACATCTTGCAGGTTGTTGCCGTTAGCACCGATTAGCTTCAACACTTGTTCCGGGTTAAAAAGATGGCGTTTCTCCGGCACTGCAATTTCGCGCTTGCCGCTCAGGTATTGGCCGGTGATGGAATCTTTATTGGCCATAATTTTTTTGACGTCGCCTTGGGCGATAACCTGGCCACCATGTACACCTGCGCCGGGCCCGATATCAATGACGTGATCGGCTTGGCGAATAGCATCTTCATCATGTTCAACAACAATGACGGTATTACCCAGGTCACGCAAATGCGTCAATGTTTTAAGCAGGCGTTCATTATCACGTTGATGTAAGCCGATGGAGGGTTCGTCGAGGATATACATCACGCCGACTAGCCCGGCGCCGATTTGGCTGGCAAGTCGAATACGCTGAGCCTCGCCGCCGGATAAGGTTTCCGCGCTGCGATTGAGTGTCAGATAATTCAGGCCGACGTCTACGAGAAACCGAAACCGGTCGCGCAGTTCTTTCAAAATCTTATCAGCGATACCGGCTTTGCGACCGCTGAATTTCAATTGAAGAAAATAAGCATATGCGTCGGCTACGGGTAACTCAGTGATTTGCGAGAGAGTTCGTTCATCAACAAAGACATGGCGTGCTTCAATTCTCAATCGAGTGCCTTGGCATTCAGGGCAGTTGTCCGTAGATAAAAATTTCGCCAGCTCTTCACGCACCATTTGTGATTCGGTATCCCGGTACCGGCGTTCCATATTAGGCAGTACGCCTTCGAACGTGTGACTTCGCTTGTAAATATCACCACGATCATTGACGTAATTAAATTCGACAACGTCGTTGCCTGAACCATAAAGTACGGCGTCACGTTGCTTTTGCCTGAGTTTTTTCCACGGAGTATCAACATCAAAGCCATAATGTTCGGCCAGCGAAGCGAGCATGTGGAAATAGTAAACGTTACGTTTGTCCCACCCCCGGATCGCGCCTTCTGATAGCGAAGCCTCAGGAAAATGCACGACTTTGTCTTCATCAAAATACTGCTTAACGCCCAGCCCATCGCATGTGGGGCAGGCGCCTGCCGGATTGTTAAAGGAAAACAGTCGCGGTTCCAGCTCGCTCAGGCTGTAATCGCAAATGGGGCAAGCGTGCTTGGAGGAAAACAACCGATCAGGTTCTTCGCCATCCATATAGCTAATGCTGGCAATACCTTCAGACAAATTCAGCGCTGTCTCAAAAGATTCCGCAAGGCGCAGTTTCAAGTCATCGCGGACTTTGAAACGATCCACGACCACATCAATATTGTGTTTTTTCTTTTTGTCGAGTTTGGGTGCATCGTCGAGATCGACCAATAAGCCATTAATACGCGCGCGGATAAATCCATCGCGTTTCAGGTGCTCCAGGGTATGGAGATGTTCACCTTTACGATCCCTGACAACGGGAGCGAGAAGCATTAATTTCGTACCTTCTGGCAAGGCACAGACCGTGTCTACCATTTCGCTGACGGTTTGTGCGGCAAGGGGTTCGCCGTGGATGGGGCAGCGGGGCTCACCGACGCGGGCGTAGAGCAGGC
>CAMPIG010000053.1 GCA_946886255.1 uncultured Cellvibrio sp.
GTGCTTTTGCCGGCGTGTATTTTTTGTCGCGGGTTGCCTTCAGTGTTATTCACAGTTTACGTGTCCAGGTGTTCAATCATATGACGCGTTTACCGAGTATGACATTTGATGATCAAAGCTCCGGTCATCTGGTATCGGTGATTACCTATAACATCAATGGCGTGACCGCCGCCGCGACGGATGCAATCAAGATTTTGTTGCGCGAGGGTCTGACGGTTGTTGCGTTGTTGTCCTATCTGTTTTACACGGATTGGAAATTAACCTTGATATTTATTCTGATTGCGCCGTTGATCGGTTCATTGGTTACCACGGTGGTCAAACGTTTACGGCGTTTGAGTACCAAAGTGCAAACCACGGTGGGTGACATAACCCAGGTCACCAGCGAGATGATTACCGGTTATCGGGTGATGCGCAGCTTCGGCGGCGAGGATTATGAAAAGCAACGCTTTGAAGCAGCGAGCAAAAAAAATTACCAACAGAATATGAAGATCGTGGTAACCGCTGCAGCCAACACACCCTTGATTCAGTTGATTGTTGCTTTCGCCATTGCATCACTGATTTATCTTGCATTGAATGTCATGGAGTTGGCTAATCCGGCAGAGTTTGTGGCCTATATGGCAGCGGTGGGCGCCATGTTACAACCTATGCGTCGATTGGGTGAAGTTGCGCCGATTATCCTTAAAGGCGTTGCGGCAGCGGATAGCGTATTCACTCTGCTTGACCAGGCGCCAGAGCGTGATGAAGGTACGCGCGAAGTATCCCGCGTTCAGGGTCAGGTCAGTTTCAGGCATTTATATTTCCATTACACCCACAGCGATAAGTCGGCATTGAGAGATATCAATCTTGATGTTAAACCGGGCGAAGTCGTTGCCTTGGTCGGACGTTCCGGTAGTGGCAAGTCGACGCTGGTAAATTTGCTGGCTCGTTTTTATGATTATGACCAAGGCGACATCTGTATTGACGGAATTCCGCTGGCGGATTTCCGTCTGGCTAATTTGCGCCAACAGATCGCGCTGGTAAATCAGCATGTCACTTTGTTTAATGATTCGGTTGCCGGCAATATTGCTTACGGCAGTTTGACTGATCGGGATATGGATGCAATCCGTCGGGCGGCGGACCTGGCCCACGCGACAGAGTTTATCGAGCAACTGCCACAAGGCTTTGACACGCTGATCGGAGAAGGCGGTGCGCGTTTATCCGGCGGTCAACGGCAGCGTCTGGCGATTGCGCGCGCGATTTTAAAAGATGCCCCGATTCTGATTCTGGATGAAGCAACCTCCGCATTGGATAATGAGTCTGAACGTTTTATTCAAGCTGCATTGGAAAGTGTTATGCAAAATCGCACCACCTTTGTGGTCGCGCATCGGTTGTCCACGATTGAGCGCGCTGACCGCATTGTAGTGATGGATGCAGGTGAAATAGTTGAGCAGGGCACTCACGCTGAATTACTGGCGAAGGGTGCACATTACGCGAATTTGTATTCAATGCAATTCCGCGATGAACCGTTAGGCGTTAATAACGTTGCTGAGTAAATACAACGTTTTTTGACGAACAGGTATCACGGAAAAATACAGGCGATCGCTGAAAAATATTAACCCAGGTAAATATTTTTCAGCAATTTCCTGACTAACGGGTTTTAGGGGATAAAACCAAAGGAAACATCATGAATCTGACCATGCCTTTTTTTGACCGCGCGCGCGTACTCGTTGTGGGTGATGTAATGCTGGATCGTTATTGGCATGGCAGTACATCGCGTATCTCTCCGGAGGCCCCGGTTCCGGTCATCAAGGTCAGCCAATCGGAAGAGCGCCCCGGTGGCGCTGCGAACGTTGCACTTAACATTGCCGCGCTTGGTGCAGCAGCTTGTTTAATCGGTACCATCGGTGATGATGATGCCGGCATTGTGTTACAGAATCGTTTAAAAGCGGCCTCTATCCATACCGATTTTCAAATCTCCCGCAATAAACCCACCATCACCAAGTTGCGTGTTATCAGTCGGCACCAACAAATTTTGCGTATGGATTTTGAAGAATCTTTTGATGTGCGTGACAGCAATGAATTTGCCAGAAAGGCTGGCGTTATCATGCCGCAGATGGATGCGCTGGTACTATCCGATTATGCCAAGGGCAGTTTGCAGGATTGTCAGGCATTAATTGCCATGGCGCGTATGCGTCGTGTTCCGGTGCTGGTCGATCCAAAAGGGAAAGATTTTTCTCGCTATCGTGGGGCGACGTTGCTCACACCCAATATGCAGGAGTTTGAGCAGGTTGTCGGTGGTTGTGACAGCGAGCAGCAAATGGTTGCTAAAGGCAGCGCGCTAATGCAGGAGTTGGACTTGCAAGCATTGCTGGTAACGCGCGGTGAGCAGGGTATGACCTTGCTCCGCCCTAACCAGCCTGAATTGCATTTACCTGCGCGCGCGCGCGAAGTGTTTGATGTGACTGGTGCTGGCGATACAGTGATTGCCGTTGTTGCGGCGGTGCTGGCATCGGGCCAGCCTTTAACAGAGGCGGTAGCGCTGGCAAATCTTGCAGCGGGGATTGCCGTTGGCAAGTTGGGAACGGCGGCCGTCAGTGCCCCGGAGTTGCGTTTTGCCTTGCAAGGCGAGCAGGGTTCGGAGCGCGGTGTGGTAAGCGAAGAACAGTTGTTGCAGGCTGTGGAGGATGCGCGCGCGCGCGGTGAGAAAATTGTTTTTACCAATGGCTGCTTCGACATTATTCACGCCGGTCACGTCGGTTATCTGGAAGAAGCACGCAAACTGGGTCACCGTTTGATTGTCGCCATCAACAACGATGCATCCGTAAAACGTTTGAAAGGTGAAGGTCGTCCGATCAACCCGGTGGATCGCCGTATGGCAGTTCTGGCTGGCCTCGAGGCGGTGGATTGGGTGTTATATTTTGAGGATGATACCCCTGAACGACTACTGCGCAACTTAAAGCCCGATGTGTTGGTAAAAGGTGGTGATTATCGAGAGCATCAGGTGATAGGGGGCGACATCGTCAAGGAGTACGGCGGCAGTGTGAAAGTGTTGAGTTTTATTGATAGTTGTTCAACGACGGCTATTGTGAACAAGATTCGGCAGCAGTGAATATTCCACATGAGGGTTTAGTGCGTTTAGTGCAGGCAGCACAGAACAATAATATTGTTGCATTAAGCTCCAGTGTTTCTTCTGCCCAAGCAGACAATTCCTGTGGAATGGCAACTAGTGATTTATCGAATGGCCAGCCACAGAGATAACAGCTTGCTCCCCACAAACTGAAAATCAGTATCGGCATGGTCGCAAAAGATTTCAAACCGGACCATGTTATGTCCGGGTGTCTAAATAATTTTCCGCAATACATGATTATCCCTGTCGCTGCCAGACTGCGTACCAGCAGTTCAATAGTCTTCCACTGATTGTTGTTTCCCATCTTGTCGATATCAAGTTCGCGCAGTAACAATGTGAGGCAGAGCAGTGCCAGGCCAGCGCATAGATAACGGTAGGGCGGATCAGCTTTATCGTTGCGGCTGTGATAGCTATGTAACAGACAGGCCAGGAACAAAAAAATACTCTGCCCAACTTCAAGCAATCCCGTCTCGGATGTGCTGATTAACCCATGGCTCCACAAACGATAGGACTCCACGCTGATCAATAGCAAAGCAATAAACATCCACAACGGATGTCGCCATATCGGCCAGCTGATGGTAGGTATTATTGGTGATGGCATAGATTTTTTGCGGAGTGCAGCATGACTCCACTCCGCAGTGCAATTATTTGGGTGGATATTGGCTCAGAAGCTTGCGCAATACGTCGGCAAGTTTTGCTTCGTTACTCAATGAAAAATATTGCAGTGGTACGGCTTCAGCGCTGCCGCGCCAGATCAAACTATTGGTCAATGCATCGGTAATATCGACGATGATGATGCCTTCCTGCTTGTCGTTGGGCATACTTTTACCACCACCCAGACCGATACTACCGTGTCGGCCGATAGGCAAACCGATAGATAAACCCAGGCCGGTGGAAGAGCCGGTGCTGATGCGCGATACGATATTCATGTCAAACAGGAGGTCTGGATTACTTTCGGTGCGGCTGAACCCCTGGCTGGCCAATTGGGTATCTGCCTGACGTTGAATCTGTTGCGCGCTTACACCCGGAATGTCTGACGAGGCATTGCGCCAGTTATAGGTCTTGTGCCCACCAAAGTCAGTTCCCGGTTTGAAGTCCTGATTATATTTGGTGCTGGCGCATCCACACATGATCAATACCAGTGCGAGCAACCAAAAACGCCAAAGTGAACGGAACATTGTCGGTATACTCGCCAGTTGTGGGTTCATAAAAGTGTCCTCGGGATAAAGTATGATGTCCGCGTTATTGTCCAGTGATTCGACCGTGTTTAGTGTGAATCATTGCTCTTTTTAATCCTTACTTGTGCGGTTTGCAAATGCTGTGGTTTTATTTCAGACTTGTCCCGCTTTTACCAACCAATGGCGAGTAGTCGTTATGGATTTAATTCAGGCAGTTGTTTTGGCATTGGTGCAGGGGTTGACCGAGTTTTTACCGGTTTCCAGCTCGGCGCATTTATTGTTGGTTCCTATCTTTGCCGATTGGCCTGATCAGGGCTTGGCATTTGATGTGGCATTACATGTGGGTAGTTTGACCGCTGTGGTGATCTATTTTTGGCAGGATATCAAACGGATGATTGTTGCCTGGATCGCATCAATTACCCGTCGGGAATCTACGGAGGACAGTCGTCTGGCGTGGGCGGTTATCTTCGCGACTATCCCGGTTTGTATTGCCGGATTTTTTCTCAAGGATCTGGTGGCCACCATTATGCGCTCGCCGTTGGTGTCTGCCTTTGGCTTGATAGCATTTGGTTTGTTACTCGCCTGGGCCGACTGGCGTCATCGCGGTGCGCGTAGCGAATACCAGATGAATAAATGGGACGTGCTATGGATTGGTTGCGCGCAAGCCATGGCATTAATTCCTGGAACGTCCCGCTCCGGCATTACAATGACGGCCGCCTTGATGTTAGGTTTTACACGCGAGGCCGCTGCACGATTTTCATTCTTATTGTCGATTCCCGTGATCGTGATTGCTGGAGGATACGAAACCAATGAATTGATTCATGCGCAGGTCGCGGTAGATTGGACCGCAATGGCTGTTGGCACTCTGGTTTCTGGTATCAGTGCTTATCTGTGTATTTATTATTTTCTGGCATTTATCAATCGGATTGGTATGCAGCCGTTCGTTGTTTATCGCATAGCCTTGGGGATTTTGTTAATTGTGCTTTACTGGAATCCAACGGCATAACGCATTAAACAAACTTGACGACACTGGTATCTTTTTCGCGGCTTTTACCAGCGGCTGCCAGTGCGTCAAGATAAGCCTGCCACTTACTTTCCTGTTCCATGGAAAGCTGATAAAGATAATCCCAGGTGTAGATGCCGGAGTCATGACCGTCATCAAAAAGAATTTTTAACGCATAGTTGCCGGCGCGCTCAATACCGCTGATGCCCACCTCTTTCTTGCCGAATTGTAATACAGCCTGATTCGGCCCATGTCCTTTTACTTCTGCGCTGGGTGAGTGCACCCGCAAATATTCGGCGCCCAATTGATAAGATTGAGTGCCGAATTGCAGTTCCAGTATTTTGGATTGCTTGTGCAGTTGAACCCTGGCAGGAATCATGGAAGTCATCTTGGCTTACAGGATATAGCGACTGAGATCTTCATTTTTCGCCAGTTCGCCTAAATGATCATCGACGTAAGCGGCATTGATTTCCAGTTGGGTTTTTTCATTGCCTGCATCAAAAGAAATATCCTCCAATAAACGTTCGAGGATAGTGTGCAAACGACGCGCACCGATATTCTCCGTGCGCTCATTCACTTCCCAGGCTGTTTCAGCGATTCGACGAATACCGTCTTTAGTAAATTGAATTGTCACGCCTTCCGTTTCCAGCAATGCCTGTTGTTGCTCGGTGAGTGATGCGCGCGGCTCGGTGAGGATGCGTTCAAAATCGTCTGGCGTTAGCGCGCTCAGCTCAACGCGAATTGGCAGGCGCCCTTGCAATTCCGGAATCAGGTCGGAGGGCTTGCTTAAATGAAAAGCTCCGGAGGTGATAAACAAAATATGATCTGTTTTGATGATGCCGTGCTTGGTGGTAACGGTACAGCCTTCAATCAACGGTAATAGATCCCGTTGTACACCCTCACGCGAGACATCGGCGCCGGAGGTTTGTCCACGCCGTGCTACCTTGTCGATCTCATCGATAAAGACAATCCCATTTTGTTCGGCCACCTCAATGGCTTGCGCTTTAATGTCTTCATTATTGACTAGCTTGCTGGCCTCTTCTTCCTGCAACTGTTTGAAAGCTTGCTTTACCGTCAGTTTGGTTTTCTTGGTTTTGCCGTTTGATAACGACGAAAACATATTTTGCAATTGGCTGGTCATATCTTCCATGCCCGGTGGTGCCATGATTTCTACACCAACCGGTGTTGCAGCTAAATCAATCTCAATTTCTTTGCTGTCCAGCTCGCCTTCGCGCAGTTTTTTACGGAAGACTTGTCGCGTACCCGACTCGTTATTCAGTGTCGGATCACCGCCTCGCGCCGGAGGCAGCAGCGCATCCAGGATACGCTCTTCCGCCGCTTCCGCTGCGCGGTGCTGGACAGTTTTCAATGCATGCTCACGATGCATCTTAATCGATACATCAACCAGATCGCGAATGATGGATTCCACATCGCGGCCGACATAGCCGACTTCAGTAAATTTTGTGGCTTCCACTTTGATAAACGGCGCGTTAGCCAGTTTTGCCAGACGACGTGCAATTTCAGTTTTGCCCACGCCGGTCGGGCCAATCATCAGAATGTTTTTTGGGGTAATTTCACTGCGCATGTCGGCGGGCACCTGCATGCGACGCCAGCGATTACGCAATGCGATAGCCACGGCACGCTTGGCGTCCTGTTGGCCGACGATATGTTTATCCAATTCGTGAACAATCTCACGGGGTGTCATGGTGGACATAATCAGTATCCAAAAAATTAATAATCCAAAGTTTCGATAGTGTGGTTCTGGTTGGTAAAAACACAAATATCGCCGGCAATGTGCAGACCTTTTTCCACGATACTGCGGGCGTCCAGCTGTGTGTTTTCCAGCAGCGCGCGCGCAGCTGCTTGCGCGAAAGGACCGCCGGAACCAATGGCGATCAAGTCGTCTTCCGGCTGGATAACATCGCCGTTACCGGTGATGATTAACGAGGCCTCTTTATCGGCTACAGCGAGCAGTGCTTCAAGCCGGCGTAACGCCCGATCCGTGCGCCAGTCTTTGGCTAATTCCACGGCGGCGCGCACCAATTGGCCGTTGTGAGCTTCAAGTTTTGCTTCGAAGCGCTCGAACAACGTGAAAGCGTCAGCGGTCCCGCCAGCGAAGCCGGCGATCACCTGGTTTTTGTATAACCGGCGTACTTTGCGGGCATTGCCTTTCATCACCGTATTGCCGAGTGAAACCTGACCGTCGCCGCCAAGCACAACCTGGCCTTCACGGCGCACAGAGAGAATTGTGGTCACAGGGGAAATCCTTTGTTGAACTGTTGCGGGCTGCGACGCTGAGGCCGCAGGGATTCCCTGAAAAGTGGGGGCGGGGTGGGCAATTTCAAGCCGATTATTTTTATGTGGCGCGGGTGCTGTATCAGGGTGCTGCGTTTTTGTCACGCTTTAACATGAGAGCGTTATATTGGTTGGCGACCAACGTGGAGCGGGCGCTGGCCAGTCGCGATTGATCCTGAAAGGGGCCGACGATGACCCGATGCCATAATTCGCCGTTACGAATGGTCACCTTTTCAATCCGTGCATCGAGATTAAGCAAGATGAGCTGTGCGCGCAATTTATCGGCATCTACATTGTTTCGGAAGGAGCCAACTTGCAGGATATATTCCATCGAGTTCGGTTGTGTTTCCGCAATTTTTTCAACGGTTTGTGCCGGCTCAGTGGCGGGTACGATGACTTCGCTTTCCTGGAGCAGTTTATAAAAATCAAAGCGGGGCTTGGGCACTTTTTCTTCTTCTGTTTCTGTGCGTGTGACTTTTGGCTTTTCGACTGCCGGCTTTTCCTGCGTCGCGGGTTGCGGCACCACATCAGCCAGATAAACCAGAAACATGATAAAGGCGCCCAGAATGCCGCCGATTAACAGCCATACCCAGCCCGGCACGGGCGGTTTCGCCGGTGCGCGACGACGATTCGGGGAACGATTTTTTTTGGCGTAATCTCGGGACATGGCTACTTCATCAAACTCAGAGTGGGCGCAATTGTACTTGTGCTGTGCGGGTGAGTCACTATGAAGTGCGGCTCTAATTCATTTCCTGCGGATCTACATCAATGGACCAGCGAACCCGTTTACCCAATGCCTCGTTTTCCAATTGTGCAGTGAGTTGTGTGAGCAGTTGCTGTAAGGGTTTGCGTTGTGCACTGTTAAATTGCAATTGATAACGAAAACGGTCGCCGCGTTTTTCCATCATTGCTGGCAGCGGGCCAAGATAACTGAAGTGATGGCTGGATGCTTGCCATTGTTCAGCCTGAGCGCGTGCCAGACGCAAAAATTCCACAGCCAATTCAGGCCGTTTGCTTTCGGCACGCAAGAGCGCGAGATGCCGATAGGGAGGTAATTGGGTGATGCGCCGTTCGTGCAATAACAGCTCGGCCAAGGCGTGATAACCCTGCAGCATCAAGGTTTGTACCAGCGGATGTTCGGTGTGGTGGCTCTGCAAGATAACCTTGCCGGGCTTGTCGGCCCGGCCAGCTCGCCCGGCTACCTGGAGCAATAATTGCCCCATCCGTTCGGGGCCGCGAAAGTCGGCACTGAATAAACCGGCGTCCGCATCGATGATAACGACCAAGGTGACCAGGGGAAAATGATGACCTTTGGCCAACATCTGCGTCCCCACCAGGATACAAGGCTCGCCGGATTGCACCTCGTCCAGCAAACGATGCATGGCATGTTTGCCGCGCGTGGAGTCGCGATCAACCCGCAGTATTCGCGTCTGTGGAAACAGCTGGCGCAAGGCTTCTTCACTGCGCTCCGTGCCCTGCCCCAAGGGTTGCAGTTGATGGCTGTGACAGCTTGGGCATCGTGAAGGTAATGGGCGCTGGTGATCACAATGATGGCAATGCAAGTGGCGCGGCTGCTGATGAACCGTCATGCGTGCGTCACAGTGGTTGCAGTTAGCCAGCCAGCCACAATCGTGGCATTGGAGTGTGGGTGCATAACCGCGCCGGTTGATAAATATCAACACCTGATGACGTGTCTGAATCTCCATCGCAATAGCTTTCAAGGTGTCCTGCGCGAAACCTTCATGTAAGGGCTGCGCGCGAATATCGAGGAGCTGGATGCTGGGTGGTACAGCTGAACCGGCACGCCGGGTCAGGCGCAAATATTGATAACGTCCTTGCTGGGCGTTATTGAGGCTTTCCAGTGCCGGGGTGGCGGAGCCGAGCAGTAAGGGAATCTTGATCTGGCTGGCGCGCACAACGGCCAGGTCGCGGGCAGAGTAGCGAAAACCGTCCTGTTGTTTGAAGGAGTTATCGTGCTCTTCATCGACAATAATAATCCCCGGCTCCTTGAGTGGCGTGAAAATAGCCGACCGGGTGCCGATAACGACCCGGGCAATTCCCTCCCGCGCCTGTACCCAGGCATCCAGCCGTTCCCGATCATTGAGGCCGGAGTGCAGGGCGACAACAGGCACCGCGAAGCGCCGTTGGAATCGTTGCAGGGTTTGGGGTGTAAGACCTATTTCGGGAATCAATACCAATGCTTGTTTGCCCTTGTCTAAAGTTCGGGCGATGGCTTGCAGGTAGATTTCCGTCTTACCACTGCCGGTGGCTCCGTCCAGCAGGCTCACCTGGAACTGGTCCAGGCTTATCTTTTCTAGAGCCTCTGCCTGTTCCGGGTTTAGTATTAACGGCTGTTCACGCAGGATGGTCTGTGTCGGTTCTGGTGTAAGTACTTGCTCACTGCAAGCAATCAGGCCCTTCTCTAGCAGCGGCTTGATGGCGGTAGCGGGTATTTCCAGGATTTGCAGATCGCCGCGTGTTAAGTAAGGCGTATCTTGCAAGGCGGCCAGCAGTGCGGCCTGGCGTGGAGCACGTTTCAAGCTTCCGGTTGGCAAACCTTTTCCGGCTGTTGTGAGGTGATAGATCGGCTCCGTGCGTAATCGAGCCAGTTCCCCCTGACGTAAGAGCGCCGGCAACGCGGTATGCAAGGCTTCACCGATCGGGCTTTGATAGTAGTCAGCAGCCCACAAACACAATTCAAAAACATCGGGCATAAAAACCGGTAGTTCATCGATAATGTTGAGCACATGGCGCAATTGGGTAGCAGCTACACAAGCTTGCTGTTGTACCGACAGCAGCACACCGACGACTTCCTGATGCCCGAAAGGTAAACGTAAGAGTATGCCGGGCTGCAAATGCGCAGCCTGTTCCGGCGGCATATCCACCGGGGGCAGATAATCAAAGCGGCGACGCAAGGGAGTAGAGATTGCGACCTGGAGAAAAACCGTAGGCATCGGGTGATAAGTCTTGGTTGTTGTCGATGAGCTGCCGGGCAGGATACCCCATATCAGCTGTCGTTTGGGTGTGCTTTCTGTGGTCGAGGGGATAGCCGCAAGCTGGTTATTTTTCCCCCTTGCGTTATGTATCGATTCTGATAGTATCCCCGCTCCTTAAATTCCGCCCTTTTACCAACCGTTGTGCGGTGCTCGACTAATGCTCGGGTGGCGGCACAAAAAACGACAAGGCAAACATCATGAAACCAGAAATTCATCCCAATTACGCTGACGTAGCTGTTAACTGCAGCTGTGGCAACACCTTTAAAACCCGTTCTACCTTGGGTAAAGACTTCCACGTAGACGTCTGCAGTGAGTGCCATCCTTTTTACACCGGCAAGCAGAAGATGGTAGATACCGGTGGTCGTATTGATCGCTTTACCAAGCGCTTCGCCAGCCGTATTGGTGGCAAAAAGTAAGGCAGACGTAATGCTTTCTCGCTATCTATCGGGAAACATGCTTCCAAAAACGCCGAAAGCACCAGCTTTCGGCGTTTTTGTTTGTGCCATCGTCTGGGGCAATATGGCGATGGCTGCCTGCCCGGCCACCCGGATCGACGAAACTGTTCAGATTGCACAGGTCGTAGATGGCGATACGTTGCGTTTGCAGGATGGCCGACGGGTGCGAGTTTTAGGTATCAATACGCCGGAAGTAGCGTGGGAGGGGCATGCTGGTCAGGCGTTGGGGGTTGAAGCAACAGCCGCAAGCCGCCAGTTTCTGTCCCATCCCCAGAGAGTACACCTCGTCTACGATCTGGATCGCAAAGACCGCTATGGCAGGATGCTGGCACATGTTTATAACCAGCAACGCCAAAGTCTGGCGGCATATTTACTTGAGCAAGGCTTGGCGCTGCAAGTGGTCGTACCGCCCAACGTGAGCGAATTGGATTGTCTGACGCGCCAGGAGGATATTGCACGTGAGAAAAAGCGGGGCATATGGCGAGAAAAAGCATGGCGTTCGCGGCTTGCCGCTGAGATCGAGCTTGATCAAGCGGGGTTTAGTCGCATCAGTGGAAGGGTCACGAAAGTGAGTGTGTTGCGCGATGTTTGGTTGGAGCTTGATGGTCCGGTGGTGATCAAGATTGCGCAGCAGGATCGAAAGTATTTTGCCGATGAGCAATGGCAATCGTGGCTTGGCAAATCTATCAATGCACGCGGTTGGTTGATCAACCGCGCCAGTGAGTTTCAGCAAAAACGGGGTTTTAAGCCTTTGCAAATGCAGGTGCGTCACCCCCTGATGCTGGAGGGGTCACCAAACGAGTAAAGGTAAATCCTAGAACAACTCCTCCGGCAAAATTTCATCTCCGGACTGTTCGCCATTGGGTGATGTGCTATCACTTGCTTGCGGGGCATCTTCTGCGCGAAAAATCTCAAATATTGCATCGGGGTCTTCGGGTTGTGCCCGAGCACCGGTGTCGCGATTGATGCGTACCGTAACGATGCCATTAGGCTGAGAGGGCACTTTTTCCTCAACGCCATCCAGGGCGGTACGCATAAAGTCAATCCAGATCGGCAGTGCTGCTGAGCCGCCATATTCTGTTCGTCCCAGCAGGGTGTTTTGATCAAACCCTACCCAGCTGACAGCAGCCACATCCGGACTGTATCCGGCAAACCAGGTGTCTCTCGGGCCATTGGTGGTGCCTGTCTTGCCAGCAATATCGCTGCGCTCAAGCTTGCGCGCCAGCCGACCGGTGCCCAGCGTAATGACGTCTTTCAGCATCGAATCAATAATGTAAGCCACTCGCTCTTCAATGATACGTGGAGCGTAGCGAGTGGTATCGATGGGTTGGGGAAGAATCTCGCTTGTCAGCGATTCCTCGAAGGGCATGTAGGCGGGTTCTTCTTCCGGTAATACGTTGAGTAAAGCGGCGGCCTGGCGTGCGGCCTCGGCTTGCTCGCACTCTTTGCAAACAATCATCGGTTGCGCCTCAAATACCACCTCACCTGATGCGTCCTCAATGCGTGTGACTAAGTGTGGTTCTATCTTGAAGCCACCGTTGGCAAAGGTGGCGTAGCCGGTAGCCATTTGTAGTGGTGTCAGTTCGTGAGTGCCTAGCGCCAGTGTCAGGTCGCGAGGGAATTGGGTCTTGTCGAAACCAAAGCGTTCGAGGCTATCCAGTGCTTTGTCCAGGCCGAGGCTACGCAACAGGCGAATCGATACCAGATTGCGTGAGCGGTACAGCGCTTGGCGCAAACGAATCGGGCCGGAAAACTTTCCATCGTCATTTTCCGGCCGCCAGGATGCACCAATGGTTGTGTCTTCAATCACAATGGGCGCGTCATTGATAATGGATGCTGGCGTAAAGCCATTTTCCAGGGCCGCTGTATAGAAAAAGGGTTTGAAGCTGGAACCCGGTTGCCGTGCACCTTGTACAGCGCGATTGAAGTGACTCTGACGGAAGTCGAAGCCGCCCACCAATGCGAGGATCGCACCATCCTGTGGGTTGAGTGCAACCAAGGTTCCTTGTACCGCAGGTACCTGACTCAGGCGCCAAGCGCCTTCAGTGTCTCGAGCGATGCGGATAACATCGCCGCTATGAAGAAAATCTCCTGCTTTTGTGGGGGCAGGGCCACGACTATCTTCATTGATATAGGGGCGGGCAGTGGCCAGCCCTTGTTCCCAACCAAGTTCGATGATTTCTCCCGACGCAGTAATAGCTTTGACCGCTTGCTCGGCGACTTCAGTAATCGCTGCTACTTCCAGGCCGCCGAAGTTGGGTATGTCCCCCAGCTTTTCGCGCCAATCACTAAAATCATCAGTCGTCGATGGTTCAAATCGTTGCTCGGGTCCTCGGTAGCCATGGCGCTGGTCGTAGCTGAGTAAGCCGCTAATTACCGATGTTTGAGCGCTTGCTTGCATCTCGCTATCGACACTTGTGTAAACCCGGTAACCATCGTTATAAGCGTTTTCACCAAAGCGATCAAAAACCTCTTTGCGCGCCAGTTCCGCAATATAAGGTGCATACAAATCCAATGTAAGACCGTGATAGCTGGTGAGGATGGATTCGCTGATAGCTGCGTCGTGGGTAGCCTGGTCAATGTAGCCCAGCTTCAACATACGACCGATGATCCAGTCGCGGCGAATCAAGGCCCGCTGGGGGTTTGCCAGAGGGTTGTAGGCCGAAGGCGCTTTGAGGCTGCCAACGATGGTGGCGTACTGGGCTAAGGAAAGCTCACTTGCGTCTTTGCCGTAATAAATTTGGGCTGCAGCCTGCAATCCGTAAGCGCGGTTACCGAAAAACATCTTGTTGCTGAACAGCTCAAGTATCTCTTCTTTTGTGAGCTGGCGCTCAATTTGAAAAGAAAGGAGTATCTCATTGAACTTTCTAGAAAATACTTGTTTGCGGGTAAGAAAAAAATCACGTGCCAGCTGCATAGTGATGGTGCTGCCACCGGACTGGATTTGACCTGTTTGCAATAATTGTGAACCCGCGCGCAATAGGCCTCTTAGCGAAACGCCATGATGGTCGTAGAATTCGGCGTCTTCTGCAGCAAGTAAGGCTTTGATATATAAGGGTGGAAGCTGCTCGAAGGTTAATGGTGTGCGACGCTGTTCGCCAAATTCACCAATTAACTTATTGTCCCTTGAATAAACGCGCAAAGGGGTCTGTAATTTAACCTGCTTCAACGTTTCGACCGAAGGCAGATTAGGGCTCAGGTAGAGGTACATGCCAGCCAGTGTCACCAAAGTAACGCTGAAGCCGGACAGTAACAACCAGAAAAGGGCTTTCAACCAGGTTTTTTTAGTAGGCATTTTTTCTAACAGAATTAATGAGTTAGCAGTTTTGCGACAAGTGGCGGGCATTATACGGGCTTTTTCCCTGTTTACATATCGGCTGGTTTGTTGCAGGCTTAAGTTAAAGTGCTATAACATAAACAGCGTCTAAGTTACGGATATAGATAGAAAAATGGGCATCTTGGGCTTCCTCGAGAAAAAAGCGAAACCAGTGTTGGGACTGGATATCAGTTCAACTTCGGTCAAATTGCTTGAATTAAGCCGCCACGGTGATCGCTATCGTGTCGAGACTTATGCTGTGAGAGCTCTGCCGCCAAATGCGGTGGTGGAGAAAAATATTAATGACCAGGAGGCAGTCGCCGAGGTCATCAAAGCAATGGTCAAACAATCCAAGACCAAGCTGAAGCATGCAGCGGTTGCTGTTGCCGGTTCGGCGGTGATCACCAAGGTGATCGATATGCCTGCCGGATTGAGTGATGATGCAATGGAAACCCAGATTTCCCTTGAGGCTGACCAATATATTCCCTTCCCTCTTGAAGAGGTGGCTATCGACTTCGAAGTTCAGGGCGAGTCGCCGCGCAATCCCGATCAGGTTGAGGTCTTGCTTGCCGCCTGTCGTCGCGAAAATGTTGAAATGCGCGCTAACGTACTTGAATTGGCTGATTTGACGCCGGAAAAAGTGGATGTTGAAGCCTATAGCATGGAGCGCGCCTACGAATTAATTGCTGACCAGTTGGAAGACCAGGATGGTCAGGTCGTGGCGATTATTGATGTGGGTGCCACCATGACGACGCTCAGTGTCCTCGTAGATGGCAAAACAGTCTATACCCGCGAACAGCTGTTCGGTGGCAAGCAACTCACCGAAGAAATTCAGCGCCGCTACGGTTTGTCAATGGAAGAGGCCGGGTTGGCCAAGAAGCAGGGCGGCTTGCCGGATGATTATGAATCTGAAGTGCTGAGCCCTTTTAAAGAAGCTGTCGTACAGCAAGTCACTCGTTCCCTACAATTTTTCTTCTCTGCCAGCCAATACAATGATGTTGATTACATTATCCTCGCGGGTGGTGTTGCTTCGATGGACGGTCTGGTGGGGTTGATTGAAGAGAAACTAGGCACACAAACTGTTGTAGCCAATCCCTTTGCCGGTATGTCGGTGTCGTCGCGAGTCAATGCTGTAGCGCTGGCTAACGATGCTCCTTCCCTGATGATTGCCACTGGCTTGGCAATGAGGAGTTTCGACTAATGGCAAAGATTAACTTATTACCCTGGCGCGAAGCCTATCGCAAGGAAAAGAAGGACCAGTTCATTGCAATATTGATTGGAGTTTTTATCGTATCGGCGCTGTTAGCTTATGTATGGATTTCCAGTGTGGAAGCGGCCATCGATAATCAAAATTCGCGTAATCGTCTACTGGAAACCGAGATTGCTGCTCTTGAAAAGCAGGTGCAGGAAATTGCTGAACTGAAAAAAGTTCGCGACGATTTGCTGACGCGCATTAAGGTAATTCAGGATCTTGAGGGGACGCGCCCGGTTATCGTCCGCTACTTTGATGATTTGGTCCGCTCAGTTCCCGATGGTGTACATCTGAATTCGGTGGTGCGTACCGGTGACACAATCAGTATTGAAGGCATTGCCGAATCGACTAACCGTGTATCCAGCTTTATGCGCAACCTTGATCAATCCGACTGGTTTGCGTCTCCCAATTTGACGTCGGTGACTGCTGCGCCTGAACAGGGCGAACAGGCCAATTCATTCAAGATGACCGTGCGCACTTCTGCTCCACAGGATCAGATTGATGCGGCTGCAAATGAGGAGGGTAAATAAGATGTCATTTGCAGAATCCATGGAGCAACTCAAAAACTTTGATGTGAATGATATCGATTTTGAAAAAATCGGTATTTGGCCTGTGCCAGCAAAGATTTTTGTGGCAGTGCTGTTGGTTGCTATTGTGTTTGCGGCGACTTATTACGTATGGATCAAAGATCTGAATATGCAGCTCGACACAATTGTCCAAAAAGAGGCTACATTAAAAGAAACTTATAAAAAGAAAAGTTTCGAAGCCGCTAATCTCGACGCGTATCGGGCGCAGATGGTGGAGATGAAGAGTACCTTTGATTCGCTGTTGTCACGGTTGCCGACTGATACTGAAGTGCCAGGGTTGTTGGAAGATATTGATACTCGTGGTTCGGAAAGCGGGTTAACGATTAACAGTATCAAGTTGGAAGCAGAGCGCACAGCCGAATATTACATCGAATTGCCTATCAGCATTGATGTGGAGGGCGGATATCACGATCTCGGTGGATTTGTCAGTGGTGTAGCGGGTATGCCGCGGATTGTTACGCTGCATGATTATTCAATTACCCGGAAAAAAGACAGCGCCGAGTTGGCGATGAAAATCTCTGCTAAAACCTATCGTTATAAGTCGCAGGAGCAATAG